>JAIOXP010000016.1:0-22997 GCA_021741705.1 Rhodoluna sp.
AATGCGACGTGCAAGAGCACCTTTTCTAGTGAGCTTTATTGGGCTAGATAAATCTACCCGCTTCGGACGTAGAATCGAGGCATGAGCATTCAAGATACCGAACTCACCATGCTAGATGGCACAGTCTCAAGCTTTTCTAAATTTGCAGGAAAGGTAGTGCTGGTTGTCAACGTAGCTTCCAGGTGTGGCTTAGCTCCGCAGTACGCAGCTTTGGAAGCACTACAACAAAAATATGGCAGTCGAGGTTTCACAGTTCTTGGGATGCCATCCAATCAGTTTCTTCAAGAACTAAAAAAGTCTGAAGATATTGCCGAGTACTGCTCGACAACCTGGGGAGTTAGTTTCCCAATGACCGAGAAGGTAAAAGTCAACGGCAAAGACAGGCACCCCCTATACAAAGAGCTTGTAAAGACCAAGGACAAGTCGGGCAAGGCAGGACCAGTCACTTGGAACTTCGAAAAATTCGTAGTTCTTCCAGATGGTCAAGTGCACCGCTTTAGACCAACAGTAAAACCAGATGCTCCTGACATCGTTTCGTTGATCGAAGCCAACTTACCTAACTAATTTTCTTAGGCAAAAATGAACGCAACTTCGAAAGTAACTGTTGAACAAAAAGGTCACGTTCTTTTAATAGGTCTGAATCGCCCAGAGAAACTAAACGCGGCGGATATGGAAATGCTCCAAGAGCTTGCTCTGGCTTACGGCAAATTAGATTCCGATCCAGAACTTCGAGTTGGATTGGTTTTTGCACACGGTGATCACTTCACAGCAGGGTTAGATCTTGCAGATGTTGCTCCAAGACTCAACGCCGATGGTTTGGCTATGGTTCCTGAAGGCGGACTAGACCCCTGGGGAATTCAATCGAAGCCGTTATCAAAACCTGTTGTGATTGCAATTCAAGGAACTTGTTTCACCCTCGGTGTTGAGCTTGCACTAAACAGCGAAGTTGTCATTGCGTCTGAGAATGCAAAGTTTGCTCAACTTGAAGTCTCACGTGGGATTTTGCCATTTGGTGGAGCTACCAAGAGAATGCCACGATCTGCTGGTTGGTCTAACGCAATGAGATACCTACTTACCGGAGATTCTTTTGATGCAGCGACTGCGATGCGTCTTGGAGTTGTGAATGAAGTTGTTCCTCTTGGAACCGAGAAAGACCGTGCACTCGAGATAGCAGAAAAGATTGCCGCTCAAGCGCCGCTTGCGGTGCAGGCAACTTTGGCTTCGGCTAGAGCAGCGCTCTTGGATGAAAGCGCTGAGGATGCGTTTATCGGAAAGCGCCTTGCCAGGCTGGCGGCCTCTAAAGACGCCAGGCGGGCGATGGAGGCCTATCTTTCTAAGTCGCCAGTTACCTTTGAAGGAAATTGACCTTCCAATAAAACACCTTGTTTTTTGTATGATTCACACAAAGAAGCAATCCTTGGATTTACTGGGGTTGTAGCTAATTACAGACTTTCAATACCCGCAAATTCAATGTTTTCCTCGGTGCTTACAATCAAAGCAACACGAAGGAGTGTGCAATGCAAAGCGAGATATTGCCAAAGGTAGACACCAGCCTTGTTGGGGACATGCTGCTGGGGAAGTGGAAAGACATTCGTCTACACACCCGCCGAATTTGCGAGCAGCCCGAAATGTGGCAAATCCCAGGACTTACTCACCACGAACATCGTGAGCGCGTGTTTGGTCAACTAAAGATCTTGGTGGAAAACGGTTCCACCGCTTATGGCTTCCCAGCTATCGCAGGTGGAACTGCTGATCCAGGTGGATCACTAACGGTATTCGAAGAACTGGTTCTTGCGGACCCTTCTCTACAGATCAAATACGGAGTTCAGTGGGGATTATTTGGTGCAGCGATTTTGTATTTAGGCACAGATTCGCACCACGCAGAACTACTTCCTTCGGTAGTCACTTTAGAAACCCCAGGCTCATTTGCAATGACCGAAACCGGTCACGGTTCCGATGTTGCAAACATCGGAACAACCGCGACCTATGACGAAGCAACACAGGAGTTCGTAATTCACACACCATCTCGCCATGCTTGGAAGGATTACATCGGTAATGCTGCAATTCACGCAAAGGCGGCTGTTGTTTTTGCTCAGTTGATTTCTAAGGGCGAAAACCAGGGTGTTCACGCTTTCTATGTTCCTCTTCGAGACAACAGTGGAAATTTCTTAGCAGGTGTTGGCGGAGACGACGATGGAGTAAAGGGCGGTCTAAACGGCGTTGATAACGGAAGACTTCACTTCACCAATGTCCGTATCCCAAGAAGGTGGTTACTAAACCGCTACGGCAATGTTGCAGAAGATGGAACATACAGCTCTCCAATTGAATCCAAGGGAAGAAGATTCTTCACCATGCTCGGAACGCTAGTTCAGGGAAGGGTTTCAATCACTGGCGGTGTTACAAACGCACAGAAGGTTGCGCTTACAATTGCTATTCGTTATGCCCACGAAAGAACTCAGTTCCCATCCCAGGATGGATCAGAGCATGTTCTGATGGACTATAGTCGCCACCAAAGAAGACTGCTTCCAGCCCTAGCTAGAACTTACGCCCAAGCATTTGCCCATCTGGAACTTCTGGAACAGTTCGACGAAGTCTTTAGCGGTCGAAACGACACTGATTCCACCAGACAGGATCTAGAAACTGTTGCTGCAGCCTCTAAGGCTCTTTCAACCTGGAATGCGCTGGACATCATTCAGGTGTGCCGCGAGGCAACAGGAGGTCAAGGTTTCATGGCTGAGCACCGCATGGTTGGTTTGCGAGCAGACCTGGATGTCTATGCAACCTTTGAAGGTGACAACAACGTGCTTCTGCAGCTTGTTGCCAAGAGACTCTTAAGTGACTACTCCAAGGCATTTGCTTCACCTGATTTTGGAACATTAGCTCAGTATGTTGTTGAGCAAGTCGGTGAAGTTGCAATCAACCGAGGTGGTCTTCGCGGAATTGCTCAGAAGTTCACCGACTTTGGTTCAACTGCTAGATCAATTGGTTTTGTTCGTGAGGAAGAGCACCAGCACCAATTGTTGACTGACCGCGTGCACACCATGATTGCGAACCTTGCTAATGAACTGCGTCACTCTGGAAAGAAAGACCCTGTTGAATCAGAGCGACTATTCAACCGTCACCAGAATGACTTAATCGTGGCCGCTAAGGCTCACGGTGAACTAATTCAGTGGGAAGCTTTCACTTCCGCTCTAAACAAGATTCAGGACCCTCAAACCAAGAATGTTTTGACTTGGCTACGTGATCTATTTGGCTTCACCTTGCTGGAAGAGAACCTTTCTTGGTACATGATCAACGGAAGACTGAGCTCTCACCGCGCTGAGGCAATAACCGACTATATCGATGGCAGGCTGCTTGGAAGGCTAAAGCCGCACTCCCTAGACTTAGTTGACTGCTTCGGCTTAACTGAGGGTCTAATAAGAAGTGACCTGGCCTTTGGATCGGAAGCTAGAAGACGTGAATCACTAAAGAAAGAAGCGACCAAATAATGCAGAACACCTACTTCGTTGATGGAGCCCGAACACCATTCGGTAAGGCCGGAGAAAAAGGTGTTTATTGGAACACTCGTGCTGATGATCTAGTAGTGAAGGCCATGATTGGTTTGCTAGATAGAAATCAATCGGTCCCTAAAAATGCAATAGACGACGTCGCCATCGCCGCCACCACTCAGGTCGGCGACCAGGGTCTAACCATTGGCCGCACTGCGGCCATTTTGGCAGGGTTGCCAAACACAGTTCCTGGCTTTGCCGTAGACCGGATGTGTGCTGGGGCAATGACGGCTGTCACGATGACTGGCTCCGCTATTGGCATTGGCGCTTACGATTTAGTTCTTGCCGGAGGTGTAGAGCACATGGGTAGACACCCTATGGGCTTCGATGCTGATCCAAACCCACGCTTTGTTGCGGAAAAACTAGTGAATCCAGATGCCCTGAACATGGGTAACACCGCGGAGAAGATTCACGACCGCTTCCCGGTTCTAACCAAAGAGCGCGCAGATGCTTACGCTGTGCAGAGCCAGAAGCGCGCTGCTGCAGCCTACGAAAAGAATTACATCCAGCAAGACCTGGTTTCTGTTTCTGCGACCACACCTGAGGGATTGCGCGTAGTCGATAAGGACGAATTGCTTCGCCCAGACTCAACGGTTGAGGGCATGAAAGATCTAAAGACTCCTTTCCGCCCTAGCGGTAGGGTAACCGCCGGTAACGCTTCTCCTTTGACCGATGGCGCCACCATTTCGCTCTTGGCTGGCGACCAGGCAGTCAAGCAGTATGGCCTAAAGCCACGCATGAAGATGGTGACATTTGCTTTCGCAGGTGTTGAGCCAGAGATCATGGGAATCGGACCAATTCCTGCAACCGAGAAGGCTTTGAAAAAAGCTGGACTATCTATCTCCGACATCGGATTATTTGAAATCAACGAAGCATTTGCGGTTCAGGTTCTTTCGTTCTTGGAGCACTTCAAGATTGCAGATGACGACGCAAGAGTAAACGCTTGGGGCGGAGCAATTGCTTTTGGTCACCCGTTGGCATCAAGTGGTGTGCGACTAATGAACCAACTGTCCCGTCAGTTTGAGATGCGACCAGATGTTCATTATGGAATCACTACCATGTGCATCGGTCTTGGTATGGGTGGAACCGTCATCTGGGAAAACGAGAATTACGACGGAAAGAAAAGCTAATGAAACTTGATCACTTCTCTGAGCTGTGGTCAAATACCGATGAGGTAATTACTCATTCGTATGTTCAGGATGTAAAGCTTCCCTCCGGAAAAGTCCTTGCCCTTATCACTCTCGATAACAACAAGGATCACACCAGACCTTCCACTCTTGGCCCGTTGACTCTAAAGGAATTTTCCGAGACTCTCGAGGTTCAAGAGCAGCGTGCCAAAAAAGGTGAGATCCAAGGTTTAGCTGTAACGGGCAAGCCATATTTCTTAGCTGCCGGAGCAGACTTATCCAAAGTGGGTTCAATCCCATCAACTCGCGCCGGAAGACTCGTAGTTGAACTGGGCCACTTTGCACTTGGCAAACTAGGAAGTTTTCCTGTTCCAACATTTGTTTTTATCAACGGTTTGGCTCTTGGTGGAGGACTAGAGATTGCTCTAAACGCTAACTACCGAACCGTAAACTCGGCCGCCCCTGCAATTGCACTGCCAGAGGTATTTCTTGGATTGCTTCCTGGTTGGGGTGGGGCTTATTTACTTCCAAACCTGATTGGCATCAGAAACGCACTCAAAGTTGTGATTGAAAATCCCTTGAAGCAAAACCGCATGCTAAGCCCTCAAGATGCCCTCAAGCTCGGTATTGCTGATGTGATGTTTGAACCGCAAAGATTCATTGAAGACTCGGTTGTTTGGGCCGACAAAGTTCTTTCAGGCAAGAAAGTATCTCGCCCAAACAAACCAGGTCTTTTTGAACGGTTCGTTATCTGGGGACCCGCGGTTTCTATCACCAGAAAAATGGTGAAGCAAAACATTGGTTCAGTTCCTCTGGCGCCATACGCTGCTCTTGATCTTCTAGGTGAAGCCAAATTCAGCTCCAAGGAGCAGGGCTTCAAGCGCGAGGATGAAGAACTAGAAAAGCTAATTGCTTCTGATCAGTTCCGGGCCAGTATCTATGCTTTCAACTTGGTTCAAAAGCACGCCAAAAACCCACAGGGTGCTCCGGATTCAAAACTGGCAATCAAAGTTCAGAAAGTTGGTGTTGTGGGTGCCGGTCTAATGGCCAGCCAGTTTGCTTTACTGTTTCTTCGAAGACTTCAGGTGCCTGTAGTGATCACCGATGTGTCACAGGACCGCGTTGACAAAGGTCTTGCTTACTGCCGAGCAGAGCTAGACAAGCTCGTTGAAAAAGGACGCCTGTCAGTTGATGACTGCAACCGTTACAGCGCCAACCTAAGTGGAACGCTTGATCTGAATGACTTTGCAAACTGCGACTGGGTAATCGAAGCAGTATTTGAAGAGCTAAAGGTCAAACATGATGTCTTCACACGCGTTGAAGCAGTAGTAAGACCAGATGCAATCTTGGCGACCAACACTTCTTCTTTGTCGGTCGATGAAATCGGAAAAGTGCTAAAAAACCCTGAGCGTCTTGTTGGTTTTCACTTCTTCAACCCGGTAGCTGTTATGCCACTAGTTGAGGTAGTAAAGGCTGCCAAGAGCAACGATGTCTCGGTTGCAACCGCGATGCGGGTTGCAAAGGATCTGAAGAAGACAGCTGTGATCACCTCTGACAGCACAGGCTTTGTTGTGAACAGGTTGCTTGGATACCTCCTTGGTGAAGCCATGAAGGCCGTTGACGAAGGCATTCCATTTGAAGAGGTAGCAGACGCTATCGCTCCGCTTGGTTTCCCCATGAACCCGTTTGATCTACTTGAGCTAGTTGGGCTGCAGGTTGGAGCCCACGTTCTGGATTCGATGTATGGCTTTGCGCCAGATCGCTTCTACAAGACCGATTCGTTGCACCAGCTTGCAAAGCTGGGTCGAATTAGAACAAAGGACTCTAAGGGCAACAAGACTGGCTACGACCCAGAGGCAATCAAGATTGTTTCTGGTCGCACCAGAACAAGAACTAAGGACCAAGTGTTTGACGAACTAATTGTTGGACTCACCAAGGAAATCAAGCTCATGCTTGACGAGAAGGTAGTTTCTAGCGCTGAGGATATTGATTTGTGCATGATCATGGGTGCCGCCTGGCCATTCCACCTTGGTGGAATCACACCTTACCTAGATCGAATTGGAGCTTCACAGAAGGTATTTGGAGCTACGTTTCACAACCCGATGATCAAGGGCATCTAGCGGTCACATCTCAGCGGGAGAGGAATCCGCTCGCGAGTTCCAAAACAGTTAGCGCTCCAAGTCGAACAGTTCTGCCGTCAGCACTATCAGCCATTGCGTCGATCTCAGTGATGTCGACAGATTTAACTTGCTTTTCTCTTCCAATTTCAAATGCAAATTGTCGTAGTTCATCTGCCGAGATTCCACCTGGGGCTGCAGCTGGGCAAGCAGGAACAAAAGACCGATCACAAACATCCATGTCGATATCCACATGCAATTTCTTGTCTCCAAGAAAATCAAGGGCTTCACGAAAGACACTTTCAACAGACCTGCTTCTAAGAGCAGATCTTGGTATTACATGAACTCCAAAATCTTTCGCCCGTTTGGCATAGTCTGCTGAGTTAGAAAAATCATTGATGCCAATTTGAACCACGCTTGATCCAGGTAACCCTGCTTCAACCAATCTTCTAACCGGTGAACCGTTGGATACGCCGTCACGTAAATCATGGTGGGCATCCAAAGTTATCAAACCCGAGGAAGACAGATCTTCCCCAAATACTCCACGCATCACGGCATACGTAATTGAGTTATCACCGCCGAGTGCAATCGATAAATCTGTTTGATTGGAAACCTTTTTTGCGAGAGCTTTGGTTCTTTCTTCCCCATCTTTTGAATCCGGAGTTTCTGAGTCACCAAAATCTAGAAAACCAAGCTGTCTTAGATCTTGGTTTTGGCTGTGGCTAAAGGTTGAGTACCTGGCTAGTGCGACTCTAATTTCTGCTGGGGTGGCATTGGCTCCGGTAGCAGAAATGGATGTCTCGGAGGCTGGAACCCCAAATAGTCCAATCTCAGCCTTCTCAGAGCCAGCTGGCTGCAGCCAGCTGGAGGCTCTTGGCCAGAGCGGATCTTCAGCCATTTCCGCTCCAATCCAGACTGGGTAATTCTCGAATTGATTTGAGATTACCCTGTTATCAGGCACAAGAAAACATCAAAGTTGATGGAGGAAATAAATGACCCAGAGCACCCGAGGCGCACTTCACGCAGCCACTGGCTCAACCATGACCGCAAAGGGTTGGGGTCAAGAAGCAGCTATTCGTATGCTTCACAACAACTTAGATCCAGCTGTTGCTGAGTATCCAGAAGAACTTATAGTTTATGGCGGTAGCGGTAAAGCTGCTCGAAACTGGGCCAGCTTTGATTCGATTGTTAAGACTCTCACCAACTTAGAAAACGACGAGACCATGCTGGTCCAGTCCGGAAAACCAGTAGGTGTGTTTAGAACTCACGAGTGGGCACCAAGAGTATTACTTGCAAACTCCAACTTGGTTGGTGACTGGGCTAACTGGCCAGAGTTCAGACGTCTTGAGCATCTAGGTCTAACGATGTATGGACAGATGACCGCAGGTTCTTGGATCTATATCGGCACCCAGGGAATCCTGCAGGGAACTTATGAGACCTTTGCAGCGGTTGCTGCAAAAAGATTTGGTGGCACTCTTGCCGGAACACTTACCTTGACTGGTGGTTGTGGCGGTATGGGTGGAGCACAGCCACTTGCTGTGACCATGAACGAGGGAACCTGCCTCATCGTTGACGTTGACGAATCACGTCTTCGCCGAAGAATTCAAGATCGCTACCTAGATGAGCTTGCAGACAACTTGGATGATGCAATCGAACGTGTAGTCAGGTACAAATCTGAAAAGAAAGCTATTTCTGTTGGGCTTGCAGGTAACGCAGCAACTATCTTTGCTGAGCTACTAAAGCGCGATGTTCCAATCGATATCGTGACCGATCAAACTTCCGCTCACGATCCGCTTTATTACATTCCTGAGGGAATCAGCGTTGAAGAGTCCCGTGCCTATGCAGAACGTAGCCCTGAGGAATTCACTCAGCGAGCTGAGGCGTCTATGGCCAAGCATGTAGAGGCTATGGTTGGCTTTATGGCAAAGGGGGCCGAGGTCTTTGATTACGGAAACTCCATTAGAGACGAAGCCAGAAAGGGAGGCTACTCAAGCGCCTTCAAGTTCCCTGGTTTCATCCCTGCATACATAAGGCCACTGTTCTGCGAAGGAAAGGGCCCATTTAGGTGGGTAGCGCTTTCTGGGGACAAGAAAGACATCTATCGCACCGATCAGGCCATCTTGGAACTCTTCCCAGAAAACGAACACCTTCACCGCTGGATCAAGATGGCTCAAGATCGAGTTCAGTTCCAAGGTCTTCCTGCAAGAATCTGCTGGCTTGGCTACGGCGAAAGAGATAAAGCTGGAGCTGTGTTTAACGATCTAGTCAAAAAGGGTGAAGTTTCAGCACCGATTGTTATCGGTCGTGACCACCTGGACTGTGGGTCGGTTGCAAGCCCATACCGTGAGTCAGAAGCAATGCTAGATGGCTCTGACGCAATTGCTGACTGGCCATTACTAAATGCAATGATCAACATTGCTTCTGGCGCATCCTGGGTTTCGATTCACCACGGCGGTGGCGTGGGAATTGGACGATCAATTCACGCTGGACAAGTTTCAGTTGCTGACGGAACAGACCTTGCCGCTGAAAAACTAAATCGCGTTTTGACTAACGACCCAGGTATGGGTGTCATTAGACATGCCGATGCTGGTTACCCAGAAGCACAAGGCGTGGCAAGGGCGAAGCATGTTCACGTGCCAATGCTTGATACCGAATAGCTAAATGTCTATTGCAATAACAAACATTGGCTCTTTGGTCACTAATGACCAAAGTCTTGGGTCAGGCATCCTCGGAGAAATCGAAAACGCCGCTTTAGTTATTGAAAATGACCAAATCGCTTGGGTTGGAGTGACTAGTGAAGTTCCTGACTCCGACCAGAAAATAGACATAGCGGGCAAAGCCGTAATTCCAGGTTTTGTTGATTCTCACGCGCACCTACTTTTTGCTGGAGAAAGATCGAAGGAATTCCAAGCTCGCATGAAAGGCGAGAAGTATTCCGCTGGTGGAATCAAATCAACCGTCGCAGCTACCCGCGCAGCATCCAATGAAGCTCTAGAGCAAAACATGCTCAGGCTAGTTGGTGAAATGCAGAAATCAGGCATCACAACATTTGAAACCAAAACTGGTTACGGGCTTACTACAGCCGACGAAACCAGAGCACTTGAGATTGCAGCTCAGCACACCCCCGAAACTACTTTTCTTGGAGCCCACGTTTTTCCAAGCGAGTATGCCGGCAAGGAAGACAAGTACGTCGAGCTTGTAACTGGGGAGATGCTTGATTCAGTTTTCCCGTATGCCAAATGGATTGATGTGTTCTGCGATCACGGAGCATTTGATGTTGATCAATCCAGGCAAATCTTGCAGGCTGGTATTGATAAGGGTCTACTACCCCGTATCCATGCAAATCAACTAACCCAAGGCGTGGGAGTTCAACTAGCTGTCGAGCTAGATTGTGCATCGGCCGATCACTGCACACATTTGTCGGACAAAGACATTGAGCTTCTCGCTGGATCAAACACCGTTGCCACCTTGGTTCCAGGAGCAGAGTTTTCAACCAGAGCAACCTATCCAAACGCAGCAAGATTGTTTGACGCCGGCGTGAATGTTGCTATAGCTACCGATTGCAATCCTGGCTCAAGTTACACAACCTCCATGCCTTTTTGCATTGCAATTGCAATTAGAGAAATGGGATTCACCCCAGAGCAAGCTTTATGGTCGGCGACCATGGGTGGGGCTAAAGCGCTGCGCAGAACAGATGTTGGCGCTCTTGTTGTCGGCCAAAGTGCAGACCTAGTTGTCTTGAACGCACCAAGCTATTTACACCTTGGCTATCGCCCAGGCGTTGATCTAGTAAGTGAAGTTTTCAAATCCGGCAAATCTATCTATCAGGAGAAAAAGTGAGCGTAACGCTAAATTCAAGCGGTCTTTCAATGGACGAGGTAGTTCGGGTAGCAAGACACGGTGAGAAGCTAACAATATCTCAGGAAGCACTAGAGAAGATGGCTGCTACCCGATCACATATCGAATCATTGGCCGCCGCCGAAACTCCGGTGTATGGAATCTCTACAGGCTTTGGTGCACTTGCCAACAAGCACATCGCTGCAGAAGACAGGGTGCAATTACAAAAGTCATTGATCCGCTCTCACGCGGCAGGCATGGGCGACCCGGTTGAAAAAGAAGTTGTTCGCGCACTTATGCTGCTTCGAACCAAGACTCTAGCTAGTGGCAGAACTGGAGTTAGGCCAGTTGTTGCACAAACTTACGTTGATCTACTGAACTCTGGAATCACTCCTATCGTTCATGAGTATGGGTCGCTTGGGTGCAGTGGCGACCTCGCTCCACTAGCTCACTGTGCCATGGTCTTAATGGGCGAGGGAAGAGCAACCGGTAGTGACGGAGTTGAACGAGATGTTCCAACTCTTTTGAAAGAGGCTGGGATCAAACCAATTGAATTACAGGAAAAAGAAGGCCTCGCACTTATCAATGGAACAGACGGCATGCTCGGCATGCTTATTCTCGCTCTTGAGGATTTAGAGAAACTATGCGATCAAGCAGATGTAATCGCCGCGATGAGCGTTGAGGCTCAAATGGGGACAGATCAAGTATTTAGGCCAGAATTACACGAAGCCCTGAGGCCTCATCCAGGGCAGGCTAAGAGTGCTGCAAACATGTATGCTGCCCTTGCTGGTTCTGAAGTTGTCGCTTCTCATCGAGAAGGCGATGACAAAGTTCAAGATGCTTATTCACTTCGCTGTGCTCCACAAGTCGCAGGAGCGGTAAGAGACACCATCACTCACGCAAGCCTTGTTGCAACCCGTGAGCTTGCAGCAACCATTGATAACCCAGTGGTTTTGGAATCTGGTGAAGTTACTTCGAATGGAAACTTCCACGGGGCACCGGTTGGTTACGTGCTAGATTTCCTCGCTATTGCAGCAACGGATTTGTCATCTATTTCTGAGCGAAGAACCGATCGCATGCTCGATAGATATCGCTCTAGTGGCCTAAGTCCTTTCTTGGCAGGGGATGCTGGAGTTGATTCGGGTTTGATGATTGCTCAATACACGCAAGCCGCACTGGTTTCAGAAAATAAAAGATTGTCTGTTCCAGCAAGCGTTGATTCAATTCCTTCTTCTGCAATGCAGGAGGATCACGTTTCGATGGGTTGGCATGCGGGCAGAAAACTTAGAAAAGTGGCCGACAATCTTCGTCGGGTCCTCGCAGTAGAACTCGTAACTGCAGCTAGGGCATTAGAAATGCGCGCTCCACTAAAGCCTGCAAAGGTAACTGGAGAGATGTTGTCCAGGCTCAGAAAAGTAGTTCCCGGTGTTGGACCTGATAGGTTCTTGGCTCCTGAGCTAGAAGCGGCTGAAACCCTTTTGCGTTCTTAGTTTCCGCGCACAAGTAATCTCGTCTCATGCCAGAATAGAGATATGACTACACATACACATGTTGCTTCAATCAAAACCAACCACGGCGAAATCAAGGTAAACCTTTTTGCTCTTCATGCGCCAAAAACAGTTGGGAACTTCGTAGGTCTCGCAACTGGAACCATCGACTGGGTTCACCCGAGTCGCGGCCCTCAGGCAAAAGGTACTCCGCTATACAACGGCGTAATCTTTCACCGCATCATTCCTGATTTCATGATTCAGGGTGGAGACCCAACCGGAACTGGAATGGGCGGACCTGGCTTCCAGTTCGGTGACGAGATTCACCCAGAACTAACTTTCAACGAGCCTTACAAGCTAGCTATGGCTAACGCGGGACCTGGAACCAACGGTTCACAGTTTTTCATTACTACTGCACCAACCACCTGGCTATACGGAAAGCACACCATCTTCGGAGATGTTGTTGACGAAGCAAGCCGCAAGGTTGTGGACAAGATTCAAGCTGTTGACACTAACGCGTCTGACAAGCCGCTTGATGATGTGGTTATTGAGTCCATCTCAATCGAAACTCTCTAAAGAGCTCCATTGGCAAGATTGAAATCGAGTCAGCCAAAAGTTACTGTTTGGCTGATCTCGATCAATCTCCTGATTTGGCTAGCTCAGGTCATTCCTGGCTCTGGTGTCACCAACGCACTATTGTATGCGCCGCTACTAACAACTATCGAGCCGTGGCGAATGCTTACCGCAGGATTTGTTCACTCACCCGATAGCCCTTGGCACATTTTGATCAACATTTACTCGATTTATATCTTCGGTCGAGTTATCGAACCAATGCTTGGCCCAGCAAGGTTCCTAGCTCTTTATCTGATATCTATTGTCGGTGGATCAGCGATGGTGTTGTGGCTTGGAAGCCCGGTCACTCCGGTTGTTGGAGCATCAGGAGCGTTTTTTGGTTTGATGGGTGCGTACTTCATCATGCTGAGAACCATCGGTGATAACAGCGGGCAGCTACTCGCGCTGATTGCTGTGAACCTAGCCTTTGGATTTTTCTTTCCGAGCATTTCTTGGCAGGGTCACTTAGGAGGATTGCTTGCGGGAATGGCAGTTACTGCCGTTTACGCCAGAACCAGATACAAGTCAGCGCTGACTCAAAAGATTCAAGTTTTAGGTGTGCTAATAGTGATTATTGCACTGATTGTAGCTGGAGTGATTTTTCGGTTAGGACCGATGTTTTCTTAGTGGTTTACTTCCAGCGAGTCGACATCATGAAGCCGACCATGGCGATTCCAAAACCAATCAAGATGTTCCAGTTGGAAAGATTCAATGGTGTTGCAGCTCCCAGCGGGAACTGTGCGCTGGTCACATAGTAAGTGATGATCCAGAACAACCCAACAATCATGAAGCCAAACATCACAGGCTTGAACCAAACTGGGTTCAGAGCATCCTCGGAGTTTCTTGACTTGGCTATTTTTTCGATCTTCGGCTTGCGCTTGGATAGTTTTTTAGATCGCTTTGTCGGCAGTGAAGAGTCGTCTTCAGGGGCGGCAGTCAATTTAGGCATGGTCATAATTCTACAAGTAGGCTTTGATTAAGATGACCAAGATTCTCGTGCTGGATAACTATGACAGCTTCGTATACACGCTCAGTGGCTATTTACAGCAGCTTGGCGCCACTACCGACGTTGTGAGAAACGATGCCGTTAGCGCGAAAGAGCTTCCAGAGCTAATGAAAAAGTACGACGGAGTACTTATTAGCCCAGGACCTGGAACCCCCAAGGATTCCGGGCTCAGCATAAATGTTGTTCAAATTGCCCTAGAAACGAATCAGTCGGTCTTTGGGGTTTGCCTCGGTCACCAAGCAATCGCAGAGGCTATGGGGGCAACCGTTACCAGTGCTGAAGAACTAATGCACGGTAAAACTAGTGAAGTTGAACACGACAACAGCCTGGTATTCAAAGACGTCCCTAAATCCTTTAGGGCCACCAGATATCATTCCTTGGCTGTTGTCGATAACACAGTGCCTAAAGATCTGTTTGTAACCAGCCGCACCAAAGGCGGCGTAATCATGGGTTTGCAGCACGTATCAAAACCTATTTACGGAGTTCAGTTCCACCCAGAGAGTGTGCTTACCGAGGGTGGTTACCAGATGCTTGGAAACTGGCTTGAATCAATAGGACTCAAAGGAGCCGCGGCCAAAGCTAAAAAGCTATCGCCGATGATTAAGTTTTAGCGTCTTTGCCGTTGACCTAGTTTTGGGGCCAATAGCTAATCAATCATGCATCGAGTGCGAGCTCAGTCGTTACTCCTAAGGAGATTAAGGGGTCCAGACTGCAGTAGCTGTAACGTTTGAAGAAAGCGTATAGCTTGAACCGGATGTATAGACAGTGCCCCCAATTGTCCAACCACCAAAAGTAAATCCAGTTTTTGCGAGAGTGCCTTCATTTGGAAGAGTCTTCACGCCGGTTCCAGTTATGCTACTGGGAGCCGATCCACTATCTGCACCATTTGCATCAAAGGAGATTGTGTAAGTCGCTGCGCCCGCAATACAGTTCAAAGTTAAGGTAACGGTTTGCTTCTGTGCAGCAAGACCAGCTGGAATTGATTGAGAAGCAATTACAGTTCCTGCTGTTCCACCTCCAGAAGTACAGGTAGCTAGAGGCTGAACTATCGCAGTGAATCCAACGTCAGTTCCCTCCATCGCGCGCCTAGCATCGGTTGCTCCCATGCCAACCACGGATGGAACCAGTACCTGTCCGTCGGAGACAAGAAGCTTTACTGCGGAACCTTCAGTAACTTGTTCATTTGCGGCCGGGACAGATTCAATTACCTCTCCTTTGGCGATCGTGGCCGAGTTCACTGATGTGATTCCACCAAGAGTTAAGCCTGCTTTTTCTAGGGCTGCTTTAGCTTCTGCCTCCGTTAGTCCGGACAGAAGTGGAACTGCCGACTCAGATTTACCAGAAGATACGTATACATCGATGGTGGTTCCGGCTGGAACCTTTCGACCACTCGGTGGATCAGTTCTGATGATCAGACCTTCTTTTACAGAGTCGTTTACTTCTGCCACCCTTTGAACTAGAAGACCCTGGTCCTTCAGAGTTTTACTTCCATCAGCAAAAAGCTCACCAGTTACATCAGATACTTCAACACCGGTTGCAGTGCTTGAATCGATTGGAGAAAAAGCTCCACCTAGGGCAACTAGCCAAATAATCAAACCAACAAGCGTTACAGCAACACCTGAGCCAACACCCCACAGCAATTTAGGGGAGGGCAGCTCTTTGGTCACTCGTTCACGAACAGTTATTGTCGTGGTGGGCTCGCCAGCGGCATACTCGATACCTACTTCTTTGAAGAAATCGTCAGCGCTTACCGAGTCAATAACCTCTGTTGGCATCGCCTGCTGCTCCGAGACAAAGGTGGTCTTTGGAGTGAAGCCTGTTTTAGGAAGTGACTCCCCGCGAACGGCTGCCAACAGGTGCTCACGGAATTCTTCAGCAGTTTGAAAACGCTCTTCACGGTCTTTAGCCAATGCGTTTAGAACAACTCGGTCTAATTCAGGCGTGATTTCTGGATTGTGCTCAGAAGGGGTTGGGACTTTTTCACTCACGTGTTGGTAAGCAACTGAAACTGCGGTATCGCCCTTGAATGGAGGTCTTCCCGCCAACATTTCGTATAGCAAAACGCCCATTGAATAAAGGTCGGTTCTGGAATCTACAACTTCTCCACGAGCCTGCTCTGGAGAGAAGTACTGAGCTGTTCCGACAATTCCAGCGGTGTGTGCCTGAGTCTCTGAGGAATCGGCAATTGCCCTGGCAATGCCAAAGTCCATAACTTTTACCTGGCCATCATTGGTAATCATAATGTTTGAAGCCTTTATGTCCCGGTGGATGATTCCGGCTTTGTGAGAAACCTCGAGAGCACTAAGAACGCCCTTGGCGAAGTCAACCGCCTCTTTCAGGCTTAGCTTCTTGTCGTGCATGATGTCTCGAAGCAGTCGACCGTTTACGTATTCCATGATTATGAACGGAGTCTTGATTTGACTTCCATTTGCATCGGTTGAAGATTCTTCCCCGGCATCGTAGATGCGAACGATAGTTGGGTGAGCCATCTTGGCTGAGGCTTGAGCTTCTTTGGCAAAACGAGACTCGAAAGATTCGTCGTTTGCTAGATCTGACTTTAGGAGCTTGATAGCCACCTTGCGTCCGAGGCGAAGGTCGACACCTTCAAAAACATCAGCCATACCTCCGCGCCCAATTAGCTCGCCGACTCTATAGCGGCCAGCTAAGACGCGTTCTTGCTCAGACAATTTTTTCTCCCCGACTCTTCTTATTCAATAATACCAAGCGCAATCTCACTAGCCGCCTCCACTGGAACTTGGACTAGGACTTGGACTAACTGTGGGTGACGGGCTCGGACTAGGTGCAGCCACTCCTTGGATGTAGTAGAAAATTCTCACGGTCGAACCAACAGCTACCTGCCCAAGCCCCTCGGCTTGGTAGACATCCAAAATTCTTGGATCACTTGGATCCAATGCTTCACCGGCCACAGCCTCCACCAAAAGGCCCTGTTGGGTCAAAAATGTCGTCGCATCGATGACTTTCTTACCAACAACATCAGCCAGAAAAACACTCACGGTAGATATTGGTCTGTCTGGAGCAGGAGCAGTGGGTCGCTTGGAAACTGAAATAGAAGAAGGGCTTGGTGAAGGGTTCTGCTCTGAAACCAAGCTCACAATAATTGCAATCATCACGGCTCCCGCGGCTACCACCAATACTCCAATGAGCGCTAGCCAAGGCCAAACAACTGGCAACTTTGCTACTGGCTCGGTGTCTGGTGCGGTAGCCGTCTCATTAACTCTTGTTACCGGAGCACTTTGCGGATCGAAGACCTCCGTGGCCGAGACGCCTTCTAGCTGCAATCTGAGTGCTCTTGCTCTATTTGATAAATCAAGAGCACTGCCAGGGCGTTGATTTGGTTTTTTGGCTATGCAAGACAAAATCAGCCCCTGCACCCGTTTGTCTATGTCGTCACCTATAGCCGGTGGCTTGTCATTGATCTGGGCCATCGCGATCACCATTTGAGATTCCCCTGTGAACGGTCTTCTTCCAGTTAGCGCTTCGTAGGCAACAATTCCAAGTGAGTAAATATCTGTCGATGGCGTTGCAGGTTTTCCAGTGGCCTGCTCAGGGGAGAGGTACTGAACTGTGCCCATTACTTGACCGGTTGCGGTTAGAGCAACTTGATCGGCAACTCTGGCAATACCAAAGTCGGTGATCTTCACTTTTCCAGATGGCGTAATAAGCAAGTTTCCTGGCTTGATGTCTCTGTGAACAAGTCCATCCTCGTGTGCAGCGTGCAGCGCCTTAGCAGTTTGCTCAACAATGCTTAGAACTTCAATTTCAGTGAGACGGATGCGCTTTTCGATAATGCGAGCAAGTGAGTCTCCAGCAACAATTTCCATAACCAGGTAAGCCGAACCGGAACCTTCTCCGTAATCGTAAACGTCGGCTATCCCAACATGGTCCACTCTGGCAGCATGACGTGCCTCAACGCGGAATCTTTCTAAGAAGCCTGGGTCACCCATGAACTCAGGCTTCAGAATCTTTATCGCGACATCGCGCAGGATAACCTCGTCGTGCGCTCGCCAAACCTCACCCATGCCTCCGATGGCAATGCGATCAACTAGTCGGTATCTATTTCCATAAATCTGCCCGGCTTCTGGTTTCATTTACCAAGCACCACCCGGAAAAACTCTCTAGCAACAGGTGCGGCGGTTGCATTTCCACCGTAGCCGCTATCTCTTCCGCCACCGTCTTCAATCACGACGGCGATAACAAATCTTGGGTTGGTTGCTGGAGCAAACCCGGTGAACCAAAGAGTAGGTCTAATACCCTCGCCTTTTTCGGCAGTTCCGGTCTTACCCGCAACTTCCATGTCGGTTATCTCCGCGTTAGAAGCAACACCGTTCGAAACGGAATCAATCATCATCAACTTGATACTCTCTGCAGTTGCAGCAGTGATTGGTTGTGAGAACACCTGGGGCTTAGGGGCATCAATTACAGAGAGGTTTGGGCTAATGACGCTTTCGATAAGGTTAGGCTTCATTAGAACTCCACCGTTAGCAATAGCTGACGAGATCATGGCCATTTGAAGCGGTGTTACTCGAACGTCATACTGACCAAAAGAACTCAAAGCGAGCTGAGCCTCGTCTAACTCTGGAGGAAAGGAACTCGGGGTGACCATCATTGGAATTCTGAGTTCTTTGCCAAACCCAAAAAGTTCTGCCTGGGCGCGCAATCGATCTTGACCCAGGCCCAACCCAATTTCAATAAATGGGATATTGCAACTAAGAGACAATGCCTTAATTAGGGAAACGGTCGGCCCACCACTACCGCAAGCTCGTTGGGTTGAATTAAAAACCTCGGAAGTTGATCCAGGAAGCTGAATCGAAACTGGGTTTTGCAATGTCGAGTCATTGGTATACAAACCAGACTCCAGTGCCGCAGCTGCCACCACTAGCTTGAAAACCGAGCCCGGGTGATACAGGTCTCCGCTAATTGCTTTATTGATAAGTGGATTAGTTGGGTCAGCTTCTAATCTTGCGTAGTTATCAGCAACAACCTGGTTATCGTGGCCAGCTAGTTCGTTGGCATCAAAACTGGATTTAGAAACCATCGCAAGGATGTTTCCGGTAGCGGGGTCAAGAACCACTACTGAACCCTGCAGATCCCCAAGAGCATCCCAAGCGGCCTGCTGCATTACAGGATCAATAGTTAGCTCAACTGCTGCACCAGAAACAGGGTTACCTGAAAGTACCGCGTTGAACTTCTCAAAAAACTGTGAAGAGCTTTGTCCTGAAAGATATGAATTAAGTGCTGCCTCCACACCTGTTGCTCCTCTATAAACCGAGAAGTATCCAGTAACCGAGGAGTACATCGGATCTTCGTAAACGCGCAAATACTTGTAAGCATCGTCTGCCTCAGCCGAGCTTGCTATTGGCTTTCCATCAACCAAAATCGGTCCACGAAGGGTTTTGTAACCCTCATACAAACTTCTTACATTCCTTGGGTCTTCAGCCAAGGCTTCACTGTCCACCGCTTGAATCAAAGAAGCCGAGATAAACAGTGCTATAAACATTGTCGCCACAACCAGCGATACTCGCTTGAGCTCTCTAATCATCGGATCACCAACTTAGATGCGTGATCGGTTGTTGAGTCAGAGAGCCTAAGCAGCATCGCAATAATCACCCAGTTGGCAAGCAGGGACGAACCACCAGCTGCAAGCAAAGGCGTTGTGAGCCCTGTTAGGGGCAAGATTCTCGTTACCCCTCCAATCACCACAAATACCTGAAGAGCAATAACAAAGGCGAACCCAACAGCTAGAAGCTTGGCAAATTCATCGCTGTGACTAAAGCCAATCTTTAGTCCTCTGGCAACCAACAAGAAGTAGAGCGCGAGAATTGCAAAGAAGCCAATTAGCCCCAACTCCTCCGCGAGGCTGGCAATAATGAAATCGCTTTCCGCAAGAGGAACAAGCTGCGGGACCCCACCACCTAGTCCTGAACCAAAAACGCTTCCATTAGACATGCCAAAAATTCCCTGAACGATTTGGTAACTACCGCCAGCGTCGTCATAGTTTTCTGGCGCGAAAGGGTTCAACCAAGTGTCAAATCGTCTGGAGACATAGTCCAAAACTCTAGAAGCTACCAAGCCACCGGTGACCAACATAGCCACGCCAATACCGGCGTAGAAGGCTCTTCCGGTGGCGACATAGATCATCACCAAAAACAATCCGAAGTACAAGATGCTGGTTCCAAGGTCGCGCTGCAAAACCAGAACCAGAATGCTGGCCAGCCAAATCAATAAAATTGGGCCAAGGTCGCGACCACGTGGAATTCTAATTCCCACAATTTTTCTTCCAACCACCGCTAGTGAGTCCTTGTGGTTCACGAGGTAACCAGCAAAGAAAATAATTAGCGCAACCTTGGCAAGTTCCCCTGGCTGGAAGGTAATGCCAAAAAGTGAAATCCAAAGTGTTGCACCGTTGATTGTGGTTCCAATCACCGGAAGCATCGGAAGCAACAACAGCAAAATTCCTACAAACATTGCGGTGTATACGTAGCGCCTCAAAAATAGCTGCGATGGAATCAAATAGATAACCGCTGCAGCTACACCCATAGCAAGCGCAGTCCAAAGTACTTGTCTAAAAGCAAACAGCTCAGTTCCGCCAGAAGCGATAGTTGCAAGATCTAACCGGTAGATCATTGAAATCCCTAATCCATTTAGAACAAAAGCAATTGGAAGAATCAGCGGATCTGCCTCGGAGGCTTTTTTGCGCAAGATAAAGTGCACTACCAACACAAAGATCACAGGTGGTAGCCAATGGGTGAATAAATCAACTGTCATCTTCTCAAGGATTGAAAGCTGCACCTGGGCTAGTTCAAAAGCATTTAGGCCGGCAGCAAAAAACAACAGCAGCGCTTCAAGGTTTCTGCTTCTTGGAACAATCTTGATTAATTTCGAAATCTGGAGTGCACCAGTGAACGTACTCATCTATTCGCCACCAAGCTGAGAAACGATTCTTTGCGCCTCTTCTGGTGACTCCGCGGTTATGGAGCGCTCGAGGGCTTCGCGCTGGAAGTCGGTAAGTGAATCAACTGAAACACCAGTTACTTCATAGACACTTGAGAACTTAAAGGGACCAAGCTCTTCTTTGATGCCCTTGAAGATAACCACGTAGCCATCGTTGAGTGCAACGAAGTAACGAGTTTGTGTGTATTCAATAGCTAAGAACAATCCGTAGCTAGCAATTGCAATCAGCAACAGGTAGGTAGCAATCTGTCTAAACCTTCGCGCTCTGACGCGCCCCTTGGTTTCTTTCAAGATTTTCTCTAACAACTCTTCTGACTCTGGCGCAAAGCTAACTGGGTCTTCTGGTTTTTGAAGAAGCTCAAGAAGTGTTAGTGGGTTTAGTAGTCGCAGTACCTGCAGCCCCTTGCGCTGTTCAATTACTACTTCGTTGGCTGCAGAGCCAACCAAAACTCTTCCTGGAGAAAAATCGATTTCATCTTTGGCATCAATTACATCCACTAGAACAACGGTGACGTTATCAGGAGCACCAAACTCGAGAGCTTCACCGACAAGTAATTCACCAGCTTCTTGGATGTCGACATTACTTAGAAGGATGTTTTTCATGAGCTGATCTGGAACCACACCCGAAAGTCCATCACTGCAGGCCATCCAGCGATCACCTGGTTTGGTTTCGTAGGTGTCAATTTCAACTTCTGGGAACTGCTCAATATCTCCCAGCACTCGCATCAACACACTTCGACGTGGATGCACCAGAGCTTCTTCTTCCGTAATGCGACCGGTGTCAACCAGCCTTTGCACGAAGGTGTGGTCGGTGGTGATCTGTTTCACAACACCATCACGAGCTAGATAGATTCGTGAGTCACCGATGTGAGCAATGGTGACTTTGGTGCCGGTTACCATCATTGCCGAAAGGGTGGTGCCCATTCCGGTGATTGCCGGATGCTGCTTTACGCTGGCGTCAATTTTTTGCTTGGCTTGGTAAATGTAGTCAATAAGTTTCTGTTCAGCTTCAGCGCTGGTTGCTAAAGGCTCGTCGGCAAGTGAGATGTGTTGTGATGCAATTGCCGAAGCGATATCTCCTCCGGCGTGACCACCCATACCGTCAGCAACAAAAAACAGATTTACTCCGGCATATCCAGAGTCTTGATTCGAAGACCTAACTCGACCAATATCGCTGGCCGCAAATGAAACTGTTTTAATCGCCAAGGGTTAGGCCCTTAGCTCGAAGGATGTCTGGCCCACTCGGACCTGAGTGTTCAAGGGAACGACGGTAGTTGTGGCGACCTTTTTCCCATCCAGCAAAGTCCCGTTTGTTGAATCAAGATCTTGAATTAGCCATTCGCCGTTGATGAATACCAACTTGGCGTGATGGGTGGAGGTGTATTCATCGTCAACTATTAAGTCGCTGTCACCAGCACGGCCAATAGTAAGTTGTCTTCCCGAAAGCGCTATCTCTGTTCCGATCTTTTCCCCTGCTGTAACCACAATCTTGGTGGCTTTTTGTTCAGAAGGCTTGGCGCCAGCGGGGTTTGAACCAGAGGCTGGAACAAATGCGTTGGGAAGATTTGCGGAAGCAACCTTGGAGACGACTTTCTGGCCGAAGAGGTCTGCTCTAATAACTGAGATGATGCTGAAAATGAACATCCATAGCAAAACCAGAAAACCCGTGCGAACCAGAAACAAAGCTAATTCACTCACTTGGCCCTCGCTATCACGTTGAACAGAAAATTAGTTCTTCCTGCTGAAAAAGCGGTTCCGTTTTGGAGCACCACTTGGTCAATCTTTCTACCGTTCACTTTGACTCCGTTAGTCGACCCTAAATCGCGCAAAACCGCGCTGGATCCATCCCAAAGGATCTCAAAATGCTTTCTACTTAGACCATTGTCCCCGATTTGGATGTCTGCCGTGGAATCTCTACCAACCGTGGTTTTGGAAGAAACCAAGGAATAACTCTCTCCTCCTGCCTCAAGAACCGGCACCCAGGCTATGTCTAACTTCTTGCTGCTGGCAACTACAGATAGCTGACCCAAGGCCAAGGAGGCATCTTGGGTCAGGGAAATCTCAAGTACTTCTCCGAACTGGAATCTCTGGTTCTTAGCGTGCTCCGAACAAAGTTTGGTGAGTTCTTCCATAAGAGGCTCACCTAGGTCATTTAGCCTTTCATGGTCTTGGGGGCTTAGCCGAACCAAGTAGCTATTTGGTACCAGGATGCGCTCGCGGCTAAGAATGGATGCCTTGGCATCCATTTCTTGCTTGATGGCCGAAGCTATCTCTACTGGCTCTAGGCTTGA
>JAIOXP010000017.1:0-22786 GCA_021741705.1 Rhodoluna sp.
CGAAACTGTGAAACTACCGTTTCTACAACCATCCTGGCCTCATCACACAGGTGACAGCCCGGTTTGGTCAAAAGCTGGAGAGAAATAACTGTGGCCACAGGTTAAACTTAGCGGGTGTCTAATAAAGCCAAATCCGCAAAGAAAGAGCAGTCCAAACTAGCTGCTGCTTTCTTCGATGTCGATAACACCATCTTGCGCGGATCCAGTAGCTTCCTTTTTGGGAAATCCGCTTTCGAAAGAAAGTTCTTCAGTAGAAAAGACTTTTGGCGCTTTGCTTGGCACCAATTTGTATTCATCTGGAAAGGTGAAAACAACACCAAGCTAAGCGCCCTAAAGGATCGAGCTTTGTCTCTTGTTGAAGGCCAACGAGTTTCTGATCTTCAGGAGCTTGTTGACGAGGTTTACGAAAAGCACATCAAGCTCAAGCTTTGGCCAGAAACCGTAAGGCTTGCAAAAGACCACATCAAGCAGGGCAGAGAAGTTTGGTTGGTTACCGCAGCTCCCCAGGAGCTAGGCGACGTGATTGCTCACGAGCTTGGTCTCACTGGTGCCATTGGTACCAAAGTTGAAAGAAAAAATGGAATTCTCACCGGGAAGTTGGTTGGAAAGCCAATTCACGGTGCTGAGAAGAGGAAGGCCCTAAAGGCCCTTGCTAAAGATAGAAACCTGAGCCTGAAACGCTCTTACGCCTACAGCGATTCACAAAATGATCTTCCGATGCTGACTGCTGTTGGACATCCGGTTGCAGTTAACCCAGACAAGATTTTGACGAGATACGCGAAGGCAGCAGATTGGCCGATTTACGATTTCAAGAAGCGGGAACTAAAAGCTAACCGCAAATAGCGCGATTACTTCTTATTGCGACGCTGGTGGCGAGTCTTGCGAAGTAGCTTGCGGTGCTTCTTCTTAGACATACGCTTGCGACGCTTTTTTATTACTGAACCCACAGAAACCTCAAATATTTTCTAGCCCAATTGGGCAACTTAGCTAGCTTAGCTGTTGCGCTTGAGGCGCTCAACTTCGGCGTCGATGTCAGCCTCGGTTATGGGCTTGTTGGAAAGCTTTCCGTAGGCGTCAAGCGCTGTAAATACTGCACCGATTCCCATGCCAAAAATGACCCATATCGGCCAGTAGTAGCCGTCTGGGGTGGTGAAGAACCACACTCCAGATGTAATTGCAGTCACGATTAGGTAGACCCACATGTACTGCTTAAAGTCTTCACGTTTCTTGAGAAGCTTTGCCGCGTGCTTTCTCATTTCGCTGTCGCTGGCTGGTTGACTCAATGTTTGCTCCCTGTTCAGGTCTAGTTTAACATCGGAAAAGTGTCTTTACTAGACTGACTTGTATGACACAGAATCAACCATACCGCCTGCTTAAACGGCATGGCGAATTTGAGCTTCGTGACTACCCCGCAGGAATGCAAATAGAAACAGAGGTATCAGGGGACTTCATCAACGCAGGAAGCATTGGATTTAGACCCCTGGTGAACTTCATAAGTGGTAACAACAGGGCACGACAAGCGATTGCAATGACCGCTCCTGTGATTCAGGAGTCAGTCACTACCAGCAGGCATAAAGTTCGGTTTGTTATGCCGGAAGAGATGGACGAGTCCAATACTCCATCCCCCGCAGACTCAAAGGTAACCGTCGTTCGAGTGCCCGCCCACCTTGCAGCTGCCAGAAAATTTGGTGGATCCTGGAACAAGGAAAAGTTTGAAAGAGAAGGTACAAAGCTTCTGGAAGAAGTTACCCAGGCTGGGCTTATTCCCCAAGGCAACCTTTACTGGTCCAGGTTTGATCCTCCTTGGAAGCCAGGATTTCTAAAACACAATGAAGTACTAATTCGCGTAAAGAAAGCAGGTTAGAAAATGGGAGCTAAAGCTACTGTCTTATTCGTTTGCGTACATAACGCTGGCCGTTCACAAATGGCAGCAGGTTACCTAAAGCACCTTGGCGGAGAAAGTGTTCAGGTGTTATCTGCTGGAACCGATCCTGGAACACAAATCAATCCAATGGCAATGGCAGTGATGCTTGAGGAGGGAATTGATTTATCCTCGTCTGTTCCAGAGAAGCTCTCTGATGAGAAGGTAATTGCCAGCGATTATGTGATCACGATGGGCTGTGGCGACGCATGTCCTTATTTTCCAGGAAAGACTTACCTTGATTGGCCGCTGGATGATCCCAAAGATCAGCCAATTGAAAAAGTCCGCGAAATTAGAAACGCGATAAAGTCGAAGGTTGAATCGCTCTTGGAGAAAATTACTTCCCAGCCTTGATGCGTGCCTTTACAGTCTTGACAATTCTTTTTGCGTCTTTTTTAACGCCCTTCACTTCTCTTTGAGCTTCAGTTTTAACATCTGCCAGCATCCTGCCAAGCTGCTTTCCAAGTTTCTTAGGGTCAATGTCAACATTGGCACCTACTTGGCCTGAAACCCATTTGGTGCCAGTCGACACTGCGCTTCCCACCTTGCCGCCGAGTTCAGTTACCTGTTGCTCAAGTCTTGCCACTGCCTGTGATTCAGCTACCTTCGCAAACCAAGTCAAGTAAGGGGTGAATCCCTTTGCGTTTATTGAATATTTCTTGCTGGTGCCAGAACCGGTTGAGCGAACCAGTCTTGCCTCAACAAGTACGGTCAGCTGCGCTGTTACTTGTTCCGAGGAAACTTTGCTGGCTTCAGCAAGCTTCGAAGCAGTCGAAGACGGAGTTTTGGCTAGGGTCTCTAGAACTAAGCGGGCTTTTGGATTTGCCAGTGCTTTGAAAATGTCGCTCATGGTTTAATTCTACCTAACTCTTTTGCCCTGGCCAAGGCGGCTTCGGTTGCTTCAATGAAAACTCGTTCTAGATCTGCAGCATCAAATCTTCCCGTAGCTTGCATCGTTGTTCCGTTTGGAGAAGTTACTTGCTGCCTTAGTTCTTCTGGAGAACTTGAGGAAGTTGCGAGCAAGGTTGCTGATCCTAGGAAAGTTTCTTTCACCATTAGGCTCGCTTCTTGCTCGCTAAATCCAAGATACTTGGCCGCGGTAATGAGTTTTTCGGCGAAGTAGAAAACATATGCTGGTCCAGAACCAGATATTGTGCTGAGCGCATCGATCTTGCTCTCATCAACAACCAAGACTTTACCCACGCTTGAAAAAAGCTCAATGGCTAGATCTAGTTGCTTAGCCGAAACATTGGAGCCTTTGCTAATACCAGTAACCCCCAAGCCAACAACCGATGGGGTGTTTGGCATGGCCCGAACAACTGCTTCATTACCCGATAGCTGCTCTTCCATGGCTGCGGTAGTGATTCCTGCTGCAACGGAAACAACTAAGCAGTCGGGCTTTAGAACTGCAGCAACTTCGCTAAGAGTTTCAAGAATCATGTTTGGTTTCACAGCCAAGATAACTAGGTCTGCATCCTTGGCCGCTGAAGAATTCGCAGCTGAGTTTGATTCCAATGAGGTGGCTTGCACTCCATGGTTAGAGAAAATAGCGTCTGCAGTGGCTTTGGACTTGGTAGTCACTCGAACATCAGCAGGGCTAGTTCCTGCAGCAAGAATCCCACTGAGAATGGCTTTACCCATCGAACCAGTGCCAAGGATTGCTATCTGCTTTGTTTCCATTGTTTAAGCCTAGGCCCACATTCTTATCGGTGGGTCAGGGTAAGTTTGGAAGCTATTGGAGGATCATGGCAAAGACCAAGGCAGAGTTTTCTTGTGTGGAGTGTGGCTGGTCCACAGCTAAGTGGGTTGGCCGTTGCGGCGAGTGCCAAGCTTGGGACACCGTTCAACTAACCGCCGTTGGTGCCGGGAGAGGCACGGGTATTGTGCGCTCCATAAAACCAGCTCTAATTGGTGATGATTTTGCTGCCAAGCCAATCACCGAAATCTCTACAGATAAAGTCCACTCCAGACCAACCGGTGTTGGAGAGTTTGATCGCGTTCTAGGCGGCGGCATTGTTCCCGGGGCAGTTGTTTTACTCTCTGGAGAACCAGGTGTTGGTAAATCAACCCTGCTGCTAGAAGTTGCTGCCAACAGCGCAAAGTCGGGACTTCGGGTTTTATACGTCAGTGGCGAGGAATCGACCGGCCAAATAAAGCTTCGTGCAGATAGAACTGGGGCCTTATCCGAGAATCTCTATCTCGCATCAGAAAATGACTTGTCCACTCTGCTTGGCCAAGTTCAGCACTTGAAACCGGATTTACTGATTGTTGATTCGGTGCAGACCATACTCGCAGGCGAAATAGATGGCGCGGCTGGGATGCCTTCCCAGGTTCGCGAAGTTGCCGCCAACCTAATCCGCGTAGCTAAAGAAACTAATCTTCCGATTATTTTGGTCGGCCACGTGACCAAAGACGGATCAGTTGCAGGACCCAGAGCCCTTGAGCACCTGGTTGATGTGGTTTGTCACTTTGAAGGAGACCGGCAAACAAGTCTTAGATTTATTCGTTCTTTCAAAAATAGATTTGGGCCAACCGATGAAGTTGGTTGCTTTGAAATGACCGGTGACGGCATTGTTGAAGTAACAGACCCCAGCGGATTATTTCTTTCCAGAAACGAGACTCAGGTTTCTGGAACCTGCGTGACTGTGACTTTGGAAGGTAAGCGAGCTCTTATTTCTGAGGTTCAGGCTTTGGTTGTTAAGAGTTCAACAGCCCAGCCAAGGCGAGTAACCAACGGGGTTGATGCGTCAAGAGTTGCCATGCTTTTGGCGGTGCTAGAAAGAAGAGCGGGGCTAAGGCTTTCTGAATTGGATGTTTATGTATCAACCGTTGGTGGAGTAAAGATTTCCGAGCCAGCAGCTGATCTTGCCATCGCACTTGCCATTGCTTCAGCCATCAAGGACCAACCGATTTCACACGATGTGGTGGCCTTTGGTGAAATCAGCCTTGCTGGGGAAATCAGAAAAGTGAATCAAGCTGTCATTAGGCAAAACGAAGCAAACCGATTGGGTTTCACGAAGGTGATTGACTCAAGCTTCACTCAGCTCACTAAAGCGCTGGCGGCAGGGCTAAAAAACTAATCCAGTACGAACTGCTGGTCGTTATTCGAAAGCTCTCCGTTTACTTCAGCTTCTACGTGATAACTGGCTCCACCGGTCACCACAGCTTCTTGCTCTGGTCCGCAACCCGTTGAGCTTGATGATACTTTTTCCCACGGCTGGACTGGGCTGGCGCTTGTCTGAGCTGCCTTTAGAACTATTTCACTATCTGTTAGTCCTTCGCGATTACACTGTCTCGAAGTCCAGATTTGTTGGTCGCCAGATTTGATGGTGAAATACTGAACTTTTGCACCAACGTTGAATTTGCAGTCCACGGAATTTGTGTTGGTCAAAGTGAACCAGATGTGTGGGGTTTGGTCGGCGCTAAATTTATTCATAAGAGCACCTTGGCTATCGCCAACCTGGGCCATAACTGAAACTGTTCCTGGCGGGCAGGGTTCACCGGCCTCAACTACGACGCTGGATTCGTTTAGTCCTTCAGGTAATGGTGTCGGTTCAGGAGTTGATGAAGCTCCGATCCATGAACCCACGGCGTTCACGCCTGCCCAAACAAGCCCAACAATCACAGCAAGTACTAGTGCAGTAGCGATGCGACGTCTGCGGTAAACAGCTGGAGAAAGTGTTCTTCGTGTTTGAGACATTCCTCTAATTTACTTGGAGAGGTTTCAAGCTTTGCCTAGGCGTGGCTGTGTTGCGAGGATTTTTTCTAAGCAAACCCTTGGGGTAACAGCTCAGCGGTTAGCTTTGCTCACTTAGGCCTGTGTTTTCCTTTGCCTTTTCTGATGAAAACCCTGAGTAGCACCAGGTAAGTGATCCAGGCAAACACGATCTCGAAACCGACATTCATCAGAAAATCTGCGAACAGATGGTTCGGATCGGTCAGGATATCTATCCAGGAATCCATTGACAGCCTCTCATGATTACTGTGCTTATCTGTCTGGTGAAGATTTCCCTAGTGACTAAACCGCTGCAGTGACAGGTTCTCTGAGCTTGCTTGCAAAAGTAAACTCTCCGTTTGCGAAGTCAACAACGATGTGGCAGGAGTTTTTCAACTCGCCCTGCAAGATCTGCTCGCTGATACGGTCTTCGATTTCTCTCTGAACTGCTCGGCGAAGCGGTCTTGCACCAAGGGACGGCTCATAACCAATTTCCATTAGACGCTCTTTGGCTTTCGTGGTCAGCTCTAGAGTTAGATCTCTTTCCTCTAGGCGCGTAGCTAGGCGCTTGATGAAAAGCTCAACAATCTGCAGTAGCTCGGATTGTGAGAGCTGAGGGAACACGATTGTCTCGTCAACACGGTTTAGGAACTCCGGTCTAAAGCTGCGCTTTAGCTCTTCGTTGACCTTAGCCTTCATCAACTGGTAGTCGTTCTCACTAGAGCCTTCCAAGCTAAAGCCCATTGCTCCGCGAGAAATGTCTCTGGCACCCAAGTTGGTGGTCATGATGATCACGGTGTTCTTGAAGTCAATTACACGACCCTGACCATCGGTTAGACGACCCTCTTCAAGAATCTGAAGTAGTGAGTTGAAGATATCCGGGTGGGCCTTTTCGATCTCGTCGAACAAAACAACCGAGAATGGCTTGCGCCTTACCTTTTCGGTTAGCTGGCCACCTTCTTCGAATCCAACAAATCCCGGAGGGGCACCGAACAATCGAGATACGGTGTGCTTCTCGCCATACTCTGACATGTCCAAGGAGATAAGTGCGTTTTCATCATCAAACAAGAACTCTGCCAATGCTTTAGCTAGCTCTGTTTTTCCAACACCGGTAGGTCCAGCAAAGATGAAGGAACCAGATGGTCGCTTTGGATCTTTTAGACCCGCACGCTGACGACGAATCGTTTTGGAAAGAGCAGCAATTGCTTCTTGCTGACCGATGACGCGCTTGTGAAGCTCGTCTTCCATGAAGATCAACTTCGCGCTTTCTTCTTCAGTGAGCTTGAATACTGGAATACCTGTTGCCTGAGCTAGAACTTCAGCAATAAGTCCTTCGTCAACGACTCCTGCAGCTGCCACGTTTCCTTTGCGGAACTGCTTTTCTAGTTGCGCTCGCTCTCCGATAAGTTTCTTTTCCTCATCGCGCTTCGAGGCAGCAAGTTCAAAGTCCTGGTTCTCTATGGCTTTTTCTTTTTCAACTCTTACGCCAACGATGCGCTCTTCGATTTCGCGAAGCTCTGGTGGCGAAGAAAGAATTGAAAGTCTTAACCTGGCTCCTGCTTCATCCAACAGGTCAATGGCCTTGTCCGGCAGGAACCTGTCGGTTACGTATCTGTCTGAAAGTGAAGCGGCTGCAACGATTGCGCCATCGGTAATGGAAACCTTGTGGTGGGCTTCGTAGCGGTCACGAAGACCTTTCAAGATGTTGATGGTGTGTGGCAAGCTCGGTTCGTTTACCTGAACGGATTGGAATCTGCGAGCTAGAGCTGCATCTTTTTCAAAGTGCTTGCGGTATTCGTCCAAAGTCGTTGCACCAATTGTCTGCAACTCTCCGCGAGCCAGCATCGGCTTCAAAATTGATGCGGCATCGATTGCACCTTCAGCGGCACCGGCACCAACTAGGGTGTGGATCTCGTCAATGAAAGTAATGATGTCTCCGCGGGTGCGAATCTCCTTAGTTACCTTCTTTAGTCTTTCTTCAAAGTCACCACGGTAACGGCTACCGGCAATCAAGGAACCAAGATCTAGGGTGTAAAGCTGCTTGCCCTTAAGAGTTTCTGGAACGTTTCCTTGAACGATGGCCTGTGCCAATCCTTCAACAACTGCCGTTTTTCCAACTCCTGGTTCACCGATTAGAACTGGGTTGTTCTTGGATCTGCGAGAAAGAATCTGCATAACGCGTTCAATCTCGCGTTCACGACCGATAACTGGGTCGAGCTTTCCTTCGGCAGCAGCCTGAGTTAGGTTCTTGCCGTACTGGTCAAGAATCTGTGAACCCTTTTGCGGAGCAACTTGCTCGCCGCCAACCTGAACGGTTTCTTTTCCTTGGAATCCAGAAAGCAATTGAATCACTTGCTGGCGCACGCGGTTAGTGTCTGCTCCTAGGCGAGTAAGCACCTGAGCTGCAACACCCTCGCCTTCGCGGATAAGACCCAAAAGCAAGTGCTCAGTTCCGATGTATGAGTGGCCTAATTGAAGCGCTTCGCGAAGCGAAAGCTCAAGAACTTTTTTGGCGCGTGGGGTAAATGGGATGTGACCAGATGGAGCTTGCTGGCCCTGGCCAATAATTTCCTGAACCTGATCGCGAACGGAGTCGAGGTTGATTCCAAGAGACTCGAGAGCCTTAGCGGCGACTCCTTCTCCCTCGTGAATAAGACCCAAAAGAATGTGCTCGGTACCGATGTAGTTGTGATTTAGAAGCTTGGCTTCTTCTTGAGCCAAGACGACAACGCGTCTTGCCTTATCGGTGAATTTCTCGAACATTTCTTGGCTCCTTATGACGCCGCTAATTACGTCTAGATAAAGATGTTAACTAGCCACGAGGCCCCTTTGGGGGCTTGTTCGCCCTAGGCGTTAGGCAGCTTTTTGCGCTTAGCCCGCTCTTCAGCTTCAATTTCGGCATAAACCTTGCGCTCTGTGGAGTCGGCCCTAAAGATGGCGCGCATAACGATATAGAAGATGATTCCCATCAGAATTGGCGGCACTGTGGACATGGCAAAATCTGCAACCCATTCCAGACCAGTTAGTTCTGGGGTTTCTACGTTTTCCATAATTACTTGACCAACGGGAACAAGATTGTCTCCCGGATCCCAAGTCCAGTTAGGGTCATCAGCAGTCGGTCGATACCCATTCCCATTCCACCCGATGGCGGCATTCCAAATTCCAAAGCGGTTAGGAATTCCTCATCGAGCTTCATGGCTTCTGGGTCTCCAGATTTGGCAAGTGCCATCTGAGCTACGAATCTCTCGCGCTGGATTACTGGGTCTACAAGCTCTGAGTAACCAGTTGCTTGCTCGTAACCGCGGATGTAGAGATCCCACTTCTCAACTACGCCTGCCTTGTCGCGGTGGTCGCGAGTAAGCGGTGAAGTGTCAACTGGAAAATCCATTACAAAAGTAGGTCGAATAAGCCCCGGCTTTACAAAGTGCTCCCACAGTTCCTCGACATACTTGCCCTGAAGCGGGTGATCGATTTCGATTCCCACCTTGTCGGCAATTTTCTTTAGGTCTTTCATGTCAGTAGCCGGAGTGATCTCTACTCCAGCTGCAGAAGAAAGCGAATCAAACATCGAAACGCGATCCCAAGAACCGGAGAGGTCGTTTTTCTCGCCGTCTTCTAATTCAATGACCTGGGTACCAAAAACATCCTGCGCCGCATTTTGAATTAGCTTCTGAGTTAGATCAGCCATCGTGTTGTAATCACCGTAGGCCTGGTAAGCCTCAAGCATTGCAAACTCCGGTGAGTGAGTGGAGTCAGCACCTTCGTTTCTGAAGTTGCGGTTGATTTCATAAACTCTTTCCAACCCGCCAACAACAGCACGCTTCAAATAAAGCTCTGGTGCGATACGCAGGAATAGCTCAACATCGAATGCATTCATGTGTGTCTTAAAAGGTCTGGCCGATGCGCCGCCGTGCATAACCTGGAGCATTGGTGTTTCAACCTCTAGGTACTTGTCTTGGTCAAAGGTCTTGCGCATCGACTGCATGACCTGAGAGCGAATCTTGACTACTTCCCTGGCTCGGTCACGAACAATTAGGTCGATGTACCTATGACGAACCCGGAACTCTTCAGAAAGTTCGTTATGCATGTTTGGAAGTGGCCTAATTGTCTTTGCAGCCATCTTCCAGGTTTCAACCAAGATGCTTAGTTCACCGCGCTTGGAAGTGATTACTTCGCCTTCAACAAATAGGTGATCTCCAAGATCAACGAGTTCTTTGTATTGCTCAAGTGACTGCTCGCCAACCTTGTCGAGGCTGACCATCGCCTGAATTCTTTCGCCGTCACCAGCTTGCAGAGTGGCAAAGCAAAGTTTTCCGGTGTTGCGAGCAAAAACTACCCGACCAGAAACTGCGACTTTTTCGCCAGTTGAAACATCGATTTCCAAATTCGGGAACTTGTTTCTAACTTCTCCGATGGTGTGAGTGATTGGAAGTGAGACCGGGTAAGCGCTTCCGGTTTCTTGAAGTTTGTCACGCTTAGCGAGGCGAATGGCAATCTGCTCGGGGAGGTCTTCTGCCTCGTTCTCGAGATTCTCGCTCATCTTGCTCCTAGAAAGTGATTGACCTATTGTCAATCAGTCGAACATTGCCCACCTCTGCAGCAACAATCATCAGTGCCTGGCCCTTGAAACCATCCTCCAAAGCTTCAAAGGATTCTGGATTCACAAGCGCCAGATAATCAAGTTTAGCCTCTGGATTTGAACTAAAGACTTTCATTGCCTCACCAAGTGCACTTGAAATTCCTTCACCGGAAGCGGCGCACTTGTGTGCTTTATCGAGAGCCTCCGATAGTGACAGCGCAACCTGCATTTCACTCGTACTAAGCCTTTGGTTCCGGCTCGATAAAGCCAAGCCGGTGGATTCTCTAATTGTTGGACCTTCGACAAGCTGCAACTTGCTACCCCAGTCGGAGTTTTTCTCCTGTTGCAGCATCCTTCGGATCAAAAACAACTGCTGAGCGTCTTTGGCGCCAAACACTGCAACATCGGGGCTAACAATCTCAAAAAGTCTTGCAACAACCGTGAGCATGCCATCGAAGTGTTCTTTTCTGGCCTGACCCTCGTAGAGATCGCCAATTGGTCCAGCAGAGCGGGTGTTGACTTTGCCGTTTGGATAAATCTCTTCAACACTGGGCAAGAACAAAACATCTGCACCGGCAGATTCCAAAGCGGCAGTGTCAGCGGCTTCGTTTCTTGGGTAACGATCAAAATCTGATGCCGAATTGAACTGCAGTGGGTTTACAAATATAGAAGCAACCACAAATCCTGATTGCTTTTTGGCTATTTCAATCAATGACAAGTGGCCCGCGTGAATTGCACCCATGGTTGGGACAAAAGCGATTTTCTTGCCAATTTGTCTTGCGTTAGCTAACTCGATGCCTAGCTCAGACACGGTGCGAATAGTTTTCATTTACTGATCATCCAGTAGTTCAGTTGGGTCAATGCTTCGGTGGCCCTTGGAAAGAGCTTGGTCCACGGCGCTTTCGATAACTGGCGCAATAACAAGCGCTGGGTTTTCAACCCCTGCTTGCTCAAGTAATCCAACAGCCTGGTTCACAATCATCGCCGAGAAGTTACTGGCAACTTCTATTGCCTCGAAGTAGCTTTCGCGCCCAGAAGCTTCGATAACTATCGGCTCGGCCCCCATTTCAATAACGAGAGCCTGAACAATCGGGAGCGCTACCTGTGGAGCGCTCACTGCAAAGAAGCATTCTTTCATACGGCGAAGATCAAGACTTGTTCCGGTGAAATGCATCGCAGGATGAATCGCAAGTGCGATAGCGCCTTGATTGGTTGCGGCTTCCAGAATCTCATGGCCATGCTCTGGTGCAAAATGAACAACAAGTTGTCCTTTGCGCCAGGCATTTGATTCAGCCAGGCTTGCGGCAGTTGACTCGATTTCGTTTGCTACAACTGCTAGCAGCACTAAATCTGATGCTGCAAGAATGTCGTCATTCGATAAATGCTTTGCGTTTGGAAATAAGTGCTCTAGTTTGTCTTTCGAGTCCGACTGGTCTTTAGGCAAAGCTACGACCAGGTGTCCTGCTTCTTGCAAGGCTGTTGCAATTGCGATTCCAATGACATCTGCGCCCACAAGGCCGATGTTTAGTCTTCCCTGTTTCAATTGCTCACCATCTGATCTGTCTGGTCATTTTTGGGCTCATCGGGTAGTCGACATATTTGTTCCGACACAATTGCTGCCACGGTTAGTACCAAGCTTGCAATCAAGCCAAAACTGTTTTGAACTAGTGCTTGAGTAAAACTAACAGGCAAACTCAACTGGGCAATCATGGCCCCTAAATGCCAGCCCACAAACCCGGAACCTGTTAGGGCACTTGCCTTTGCAAGCAGAAGAACTCGAACTGCATAAAACGGATCAACTCTTTTGGGTCTGGGTCCTTTTGTGTATTGGGATAGAGACGACTTGTATCGCCAGATGGGAACAGAAAGTCCCAAGAGAATCAACGCGATAGCAGCAAGAGTGACCAAAAGATTCGTTGGCGAAGCTGGAACAGCCATGCCGTTTGCAACAAGCAAGCGAACGGCAAGAAAAGAAAGCACTGTAACGCCAAAGACAACCACTAATACCAGGCTTAGTTTTGTCGGCTTCATTTTTGCAACCAGACTTGGCTCTTGATTGGCTCTGCTAGTTCAGAAACTTTTCCGAATCCAACTAGCTGCGCCTCGCTGTCCATAAGAGACCAAGGAACTAAAACGAACGCTCGCTCGTGAGCTCTTGGGTGTGGCAGGGTGAGGTTCTTTGATTCTTGCGTCTTGTTTTCATAGGTGATGATGTCAATATCTAGTGATCTTGATTCCCAACGGCGTTCGCGCACGCGACCGTGTGAAAGCTCAATTTCTGAAGTAGCGGCGAGAAGTTTTCTTGGGCTCAGCTTGGTGGCAATCTTGACTACACCGTTTAGGTAATTCGGTTTTGATTCATCGAGTCCAGACTTTGTTACGGCAATTGACTCAACTAGTGGAGATTTTTCCAAGACACGAATCTTTGGATTAGCTCCAAGTTGCTCGATTGCAGAGTGAAGGGTTTCTCCGCGGTCTCCAAGATTGGAACCCAGCGCTAGAACCGCAATCTTCCAGCCAAACATCAGTCTGGTTTCTTGGCGCTGGCTGTCACCGCAACTGTGTCAAAGAAAAGATCTATCGGGGCATCAGGTTTAGAAACTGTAACTTTAACCTTTTTGGCCCATGGGCTAGCAGCAAACAAAACTTCATCAGCTAGTCGCTGAGAAAGTGTTTCTAACAAATTGACTGGGTTTTGTCCCACGTTTTTTGAAATAAGTTGAGCAATTTCCGCGTAGCTAACGGTGTTGGAAATGTCATCGGTCGCAGCAGCCCTCTCGCTGTCAATCCAAATCTTTACATCGACGATGAAGTACTGTCCGTTTTGTCTTTCGTGCTCCATGACACCATGGTGGCCAAAAATCCTGAGGCCTCTAATTTCAATTTTCTGGGTCATGGACTAACTCTGCCCACCGGTATCTTCATTTGCAACTGCAAGGGCTTCGACCACTTGAATTGCATCAAGGGTGGTCGAGACGTTGTGGACTCGTACTCCCCAAAGCTTTCGTTGTAGCAGCAGTGCCGTCAACACAGCAGTAGCCAAATCTCGCCTCTGGTTACTGACTTGCCCCTGGCTATCTGGCTCCAGAGCACCTGCAATAAAGCGCTTTCTAGATGCTCCAACAAGAATAGGTAAATCTAGTTTTTCAAGTTCATCAAGCCTTGCAACCAAGTGCCAGTTCTGGGTTATGTCTTTTGCGAAACCGAGACCTGGATCAATGATCAACCGGTCCCTAGAGATACCTGCATCAATAGCTTTGCTGACTCTAGCCCGAAGCTCTTTGGCAACATCCGCGGCAACCGATTCGTAATTATTCAGAGAATCCATAGTCTCGCTGAACCCTCGCCAGTGACTAACGATGAACTTGCAACTAAGAGGTTGCAGGGCTCGAAACATTTCTTCATCTGCTAACCCGCCAGAAACATCGTTAACAATCGTTGCTCCCGCTTGCACGGCCAAAACAGCAGTTTCACTGTTCATGGTGTCGATGCTGATTTGGGCACGGCTTGCAACAAAGTTCTCATTGGCCATCAAAGAATTAATGACGGGGATTACCCTGGCTTGCTCTTCTTCGATTTTTACTCTTAGGGCACCTGGCTTAGTCGATTCTCCACCGAGGTCAACAATGTTTGCGCCTTGCGATACCAGTTCAAGAGCGTGGGCTAAAGCGTCATCGGCGCTTAGGAAGTCTCCGCCATCGGAGAAGGAATCTGGGGTGATGTTTACTACACCCATGATTAGTGGTCTTGAAAACGTCTTCACTTGGAAATCAGGGCCATTATCTCTTGGCGATCAATGGCTTGACTGTATTTGCCAAGAGCCTTCACGGTTACGGTGTTTGCCTCCGGCTGTCTTGCTCCCCTAGAAGCAACGCAGTGATGTCTTGCTTCAATAACTACAAGCACACCTTCGGCATCTAATCCCTGCCGAATTGCTTCAGCTATTTGCGCAGTTAGGTTCTCTTGAAGCTGAGGTCTGGCGGCAAGAACTTCAACCAATTTAGGAATGCGACCAAGCCCGACAACCTTGTCTTTGGGTAGGTAGGCAACGTGCGCCACTCCAGTAAAGGGAAGTAAGTGGTGTTCGCAAATTGAAACCAGTTCGATGTCTTTAAGAATTACCACATCGTTTTGCTCTGCTGGAAAAGAGTCTTCGAGAACTTTGAGTGGATCAACTCCAACACCTTTGAAAAACTCTTGATAAGCACCGGCAAACTTTTCTGGCGTAGCCTTTAGCTCCGAGCGGTTGGGGTCTTCGCCAATTGCAGTGAGTAGCTCGGTCACCGCCTTTTTAATGCGATCTAAATCAACCAATTACTTTTTCTTAACTACCCGTGTGGCTTTTTTGGCGGAGGGTTTTGTTTTCTTCTTGGAAGTGGCCTTCGCTGAGTCCTTTGCGTTTTTAGCATCAGCTTTTTTCTTTGCTGCAACCTTGGCTGTGGTGGAGCCTTTTGAAGGGATAGCAATTGGGCCCTTCTTGGAGCCAGGCCTAGAGGCCTTAGAAAGCCAAGGCTTGCGCTTCGGGGACTTCTTGATGCCCTTGAAAATTCTTGCGATGTCATCTTGATTCAGAGTTTCTTTTTCCATCAACTCTTTAGCCATGACATCTAAAGCCTTGCGGTTAGCATTCAATGCCTCGTAGGCCTCATCGTGAGCGGTGTCTAGTATCTTGCGAATCTCAAGATCTATTTGGTGTGCTACTTCGTCTGAGTACTCGCGCGCTTGTGCCATGTCTCGACCGATAAACACTTCACCACCGCCACCATAAGAAACGGTTCCAACCGAAGAAGAGAAGCCAAAGAGGGTAACCATCTGTCTAGCAATTTTTGTGGCCTTCTCGAAATCATTCGATGCACCGGTTGTTGGATCATGGAAAACTATTTCCTCAGCAGCGCGACCACCGAGGGCATAAGCAATCTGATCAAGTAACTGGTTTCTGGTTACCGAGTAGCGATCTTCCGTTGGCAAAACCATGGTGTACCCAAGAGCGCGGCCTCGAGGCAAAATCGTAACTTTGGTCACAGGGTCCGAGTGGTTCATCGAGGCAGCAACTAGTGCGTGTCCTGCTTCGTGGTACGCGGTGTTCAGGCGCTCTTCGTCTTTCATCAATCGAGACTTCTTTTGTGGTCCGCCAATGACTCGATCAATTGCTTCGTCAATGATTTCAGCAGTAACGGTTTTTAGGTTCTCTCTGGCAGAAAGTAGTGCTGCTTCATTTAGTACGTTTGCCAAGTCGGCTCCGGTGAAGCCAGGTGTTCGGCGAGCAATCAGGGCAAGATCAACGTCTTCTGCAATTGGTTTGTTCTTGGCGTGGACCCTGAGAATCTGTTCACGTCCTGCAAGATCTGGTGCTCCAACACCAATCTGGCGATCGAACCGTCCAGGTCGCAGCAGTGCCGGGTCTAGAACATCTGGTCGGTTGGTAGCGGCAATCAAGATCACGTTGGTGTCTGAGTCGAAACCGTCCATCTCAACAAGCAACTGGTTCAGAGTCTGCTCGCGCTCATCGTTTCCGCCACCGATTCCAGCACCACGCTGACGACCAACGGCATCAATTTCGTCAACAAAGATTATGGCCGGGGAAGCCTGTTTGGCTTGCTCAAATAAGTCACGAACCCTGGAAGCTCCAACACCCACGAACATTTCAACAAAGTCAGAACCAGAAATTGAGAAGAAGGGAACACCTGCTTCACCGGCGACCGCCTTGGCAACCAATGTCTTACCCGTTCCTGGAGGACCATAAAGCAAAACTCCTCTTGGAATCTTGGCTCCGAGAGCTTTGAAGCGCTCGGGCTTTTTCAAAAAGTCTCGGATTTCTTCTAGCTCTTCGAGAGCTTCGTCGATTCCCGCGACGTCTTTAAAGGTGACTGTTGAAGATTCTTTGGTGACCATCTTGGCTTTGGATTTTCCCAACTGCATCACTTTTCCGCCGCCACCTTGCATTGAGGAAAGTAGGAACCAGAAAATCAAACCGATCAGAATAAATGGCAGCAGTGAACCTAGCAGTGCTAGGTACCAAGGAGTGTTTGGAACCTCGTCGTTATAGCCATCTGCAATTGTTGCATTAGTGATTACTTCAACTACTTGATCGCCTCGAGGGCCAACAAAAAAGAATTGAACCTGAGAACCAAACTCTTTGTCGGGGTTGATTAGCTCAACATCGACTCTCTGATCTCCGTCGAGGATTTTTACGGACTTGGCCTTGCCGGATTCGATTAGCTCCAACCCATACTTGGTGTCAACCTGCTGGAAGGTTTGATTGTTTATGAGGCTGGTTCCAACTACCAAAATGAGGATGGCTAGAAATATCCAGACAAACGGGCCTGATAGGATTTTTTTGAGATTCATAGACTCCTAGGTTATCCCAGGCAGACTGACAGATTCCTAGGAATAGACAGCAGGCGAGAGAACCGCTACGCCAGGCAGTGTCCGGTACCGCTCGTTCCAGTCCAGCCCGTAACCCACCACGAATTCATTAGGGATCTCAAAGCCAACCCAGCGCACATCTACTTCTACTTTGGCAGCCTCTGGTTTTCTAAGAAGGGTTACTACCTGCACAGAAGCTGCACCGCGAGCTTCCAAGTTGGATACCAACCAAGAAAGAGTCAGGCCCGAATCAACGATGTCTTCAACAATTAGAACGTTCTTACCCAGTACGTCAGTGTCCAAATCTTTCAAGATTCGAACCACACCAGAAGATGTGGTGCCAGATCCATACGAAGAGACCGCCATCCAATCCATCTGCACCCGAGTCTGGAGCGCTCTGGACATATCGGCCATGAACATCACGGCACCCTTTAGAACACCAACAAGCAAAAGATCTTTACCGGAGTAGTGGCTATCAATTTCTTTCGCCAGTTCCGCGACGCGTGTTTTGATTTGCTCTTCCGTAACAAGAACTTTTTCGATTTCAGAAGATACTGCTTCGAGATCCAATTACTTCTCCTGGGTGGCTTTTAGTGTGATGGTTTTACCCTTGCGCTCTACTCTAACGCCTGGAAGCGTCAGGGGCTTTTGACCATGCCAGTTCAAAACCAAATCGGCAACGGCTAAAACGTGAGTCCTGGATGAATCGACTCTTAAATAATCAATCGCTGATTTAATCACACGATTGCGAATAGCCTCCGGCAATTTCAGCAACTCTGGTTGAGCAAGGCTCAACGAGCGTGTACCGGGCTTGGCAATTTTCTTGAAAGCTTTGGCTGCTACCTGACTTAGGTATTGATCGTCTTCTTGCAGCTGGCTGCTGGTTCGAATCAAGTTGCTGAAAATACCGTTGCCGAGTTGTTTCTCGAGAAAAGGAAGAACCACTTTTCGAATTCGAACTCTTAAAAACTTCAGATCTTTGTTTTGTGGGTCTTGCCAAGGCGAAATCTTTTCGTCTTTACAAAACTGTTCAGTGGTAGCTCGCTCGATGGAAAGTATTGGTCGAAGCAGTCTCTCACTTCTAACACTCATACCAGAAAGTGATCTGGAACCAGAGCCTCTGGTTAGTCCAAGCAAAACCGTTTCTGCTTGATCATTTGCGGTGTGACCTAGAACAATAAAGTCAGCCTTGCTTTCGATGCGAATGCTTTCTAGTGCTTCATATCTTGCGTCTCTGGCGGCAGCTTCTGGTCCACCCTTGGTTCCAACCTTTACCTTTTTACTCCAAGCTTCGGTGATGCCAATTTGGTGAAGCTTTTCTAATGTTTGCTCGGTAACATTTCCAGATACCTTTTGAAGGCCGTGGTCAATAGTTACGCTCGCAACTTGCAGTTGCAGTTTCTTTGATTCAAATAGTGTTGCCGAGGCCAGGGCCAAAGAGTCCGCGCCTCCGGACACGGCAATAAGTAGTTTTTGCCCGGGTTTGGTGTTTGCAGCTAGGACCTCACGAACTGCGTGGCGGATTGCTCCCTGAGAGGGGCTCAGCCGCTTACGTTGAGACACAATAAATCCTTTGATTAGATAATCTTTATTAGGTAAGCCTATTGAGGAGAGCAATGTTTGAAGTCGTAATCGAGATCCCTCGGGGTTCAAGGAACAAGTACGAAGTAGACCACGAAACTGGTCGCGTGCACTTAGACCGCGTGCTCTACACCCCTTTTGTTTACCCAACCGATTATGGCTACTTCGACAAGACCTTGGGTGGCGATGGCGACCCACTAGATGCTCTAGTGCTCCTTGAGTTCCCGGTTTACCCAGGAGTAGTTATCAAGGCGCGTCCAGTTGGAGTTTTACCAATGGAAGACGATGGCGGAATTGATGAGAAGGTTTTGTGTGTTCCTGCCGGCGACAAGCGCTGGGATCACATTCAAGACATCAACGATGTTCCTGAGCAAACCAAGAATGAGATCGAACACTTTTTTGCTCACTACAAAGATCTAGAACCAGGCAAGTGGGTCAAGTTAGGTAAGTGGGACGGTAAAGCTGAAGCGGAAAGAATCATCGCTGAAGCACAGGCAAACTACAAGCACTAAAAACTTTAGGCTGATGGCCTTGCTGCATAAGGAACAAGTTCTCCAGTTCGACCACTTAGGTTTCTAATTCTTACCGGTGCCGAAGGGTTCGGGGCTTCAATGAATAAGTCGTTACCCAGATACATTCCGATGTGATATTTGTTCAAAACCGTTCTGTTCCAGTAGTCGCGACTTGTTGACCAGAAGATTAAATCTCCGGCCTGAAGTTGACTGAGTGGAACTAATTGACGTCGATCTGCAGCTGTCATGAATTGGCGTGAGGCTGAGTGCCAGCCAATATTGATTCCCGCTGCTGCGTAGGATTTCAAGGTCAAGCTAGAGCAGTCCCATACGTTTGGTCCGGTTGCACCAAGTCGATATGGCTTACCCAGTTGAGCTTTAGCGAAAGAAATTGCCTGAGCGACTTTTTCTGGATTGGGTGCTCCAACAGAGTAAAGCTCCGGAGCAGGCGGCAATCCACTGCCTTGTGCTTGCCTGCGTTCCCAAGCTAGGCCTTCAGCTCGTTGTCTTTCTAGATCTGAGGCCGTGTTACGAAGGCTCGCTAGCTGTGAATAGAAAATGGCATTCTGACGTTGGTTCTCTTCAAGTTTTGCTGTTACCGCATCGGCGGCTGCTTGAGCCTCAGCAAATGCCGCTTCCGCGATTGCGGCAATCGCTGCAAGCTCGGCTTCTGCTGCGGCAAGTTCATCTGTGATGGATTTTGCCAAGCGTTGTCTTTCCAGAGACTTTTGGTAAATCACTTCTGTCTGCTGGGCCAGTTTCTCCTGGGCACCAAGTTGATACAAAAGGTCATCTGCAACGTTGGAATTCAAGAACAGATTTAGGGAGGTTCCTCCAGCGCCACCGCGGAACATCTGCGAGGCGATTTGGCCAAGCTGTTCGGTAGCCTGTTCGGCTTCCGCGAGCGCGTCTTCGGCTTGTACTCGCAGAACTTCTACCTTCCTGGTCACTACCGCTACTTCTTCTTTAGCGACATTGTAGATTTCAGATTTAATGCTGGCTTCGCGGTTGAGAGGCTCTAGTTCATCTTCCAAATCCGCAATTAAGTTCTCAATTCGGACGATCATGTTTTGCTTGGCGGTGACGTTAGCTTTGGCTGCGGCAACCTCAGCAGCCGATGGGTAGTTTGGGTTTGCGAACGCGGGGCCACTCAGTAAAGTTCCAAGAACTAGACCTAGGCTCGCGATCACGGCAATAAAAGATTTGCGTCTCGTAGACATATTTTTCAAGCTAACACGAAACCTTGAGGTATTACCTGAGGGATTGCTGTGGGTGTCGATTTTTAGCGGGTTCTAGGCCCATCGGGGTTGCTAAACAAGGGATCTGGGGACTAGGTTTGGTGTTGGTGCTATGAAGTTCCAAGCTTTGTAGGCCCCATCGTTTAGTGGCCTAGGACGCTGCCCTTTCACGGCAGTAGCACGGGTTCGAATCCCGTTGGGGTCACAAATGTGTGGCTCGTAGCAACGAGGCCCTGTAGCGCAGTTGGTTAGCGCGTCGCCCTGTCACGGCGAAGGTCGCCGGTTCAAGTCCGGTCAGGGTCGCTTCTTTAGAAGCCCTCTTTTGAGGGCTTTTATTGAATGGGGGTGGCTTGACCACCCAAGGCTCTGTAGCTCAGTTGGTAGAGCGAACGACTGAAAATCGTTAGGTCACCGGATCGACGCCGGTCGGAGCCACCATGTGCGGGTAGCATCTACCCCATGCCCATGGTTTCGAAACAATTGCTCCCGCTAGTTTTTGCTGGCGGGGCGATTGGTACCTCACTTCGCTACACAATCGAAATCCTGCTTGGCACTTTGCCCCAAGGGCAAATCATCGTCACTAGCTTGGTAAATCTCTTAGGCGCTACCCTTTTGGGTTTTGTCAGCGCCCATCAATTCTTTTCCGGGCCAGCCAAACAGAACTTTTGGGGGGTTGGCTTCTTAGGCGGCTTCACAACCATGAGCGGCCTGGCAGTAATCACCGCCGGTGCTGAACTTGGGTTATCCGCTGCTGGACCAATTTATTGGCTACTTGTGTTCCTACAACTAGTAATAGGTGTTGCCGCTTACCGTTTGGGTTTGATCATGGCAGGCGGGATAACTAAATGACGCTTGCAACGAGTTTTGTTTTAGTGGCCATAGCCGGAGGCTTTGGGGCGGTAGCGAGATATTGGCTCAGCACTTGGGCCGGGAAGTTACCTTGGGGAATTCTGCTTGCTAACTCAATTGGGTCATTTATCGCTGGGTTGGTAGTTAGTGGCTCAATAGAAACTGCCTGGTTAATTGTTGGTTTAGCAGGAGGGCTTTCAACCTTTTCGACTTTTGCAGCTCAAACCCACAACCTGGTTGCCAAGAAGCAATTGGCTTTAGCTTCACTCAATATTGTTTTGAATCTGTTGATTCCAGCTGTGAGCTTCCTCACAGCGTCAATATTGCTCTAGACCAAACAGGGGGCCTGGATGCTAAACTTGGACCAGATTTCATCGATTCTGCGTCTTAATCGGCGTGGCCAAGACAAAAAGGGGGTCTCGCCATGGGGCGTGGCCGTCAAAAAGCAAAACACACCAAAGTAGCTCGCGAGCTGAAATACTTCAGCCCTTCTACTGATTACAGTGCGCTAGAAAAAGAACTCACAGCACCATCAAGCTCAGCTGAGCCTGATTACGAAGACAAGTGGGCAGACCTCTACGACGATGAAGAGGGCGAAGAAGAGTCAGCTAAAAACTCTTAGGACCTCTAAAGTCCTGGTTGCAACAGCTGCCAGGCGAACCAGACGGTCGAAATGACATTCGATCCGAAACTGAAAGTAGTACCAATTGAATAAGAAGAAAAATAGTTACTTCCTAGCCGCGCTCGCGCTGGCCCCGATTATCGCCCTAAGCGGCTGCGCACCAACAACTTCTGACTCTGCTGAGTCAATAACTATTTACTCCGGTAGAAGCGAAACGCTGATTACCGATCTTCTTGATACCTTCACGCAAGAAACCGGCATAGCGGCAAACGTGCGCTACGGAGACTCTGCCGAATTAGCCGCCCAGATTCTCGAAGAAGGCAGCAACGTTCAAGCGGATGTGTTCTTCTCGCAAGACGCCGGAGCACTCGGTGCTCTTGCCAAAGAGGGGCTAACGAAGTCTCTCCCGTCAGACATCACAGACCTAGTTGATGCGTCTTACAAATCGAAAGATTCCCAGTGGGTTGGAGTATCAGGTCGAGCCAGGGTATTGGTTGTTAATCCAGAAAAAGTAACCGAGCTTCCAACTTCTTATAAGGACCTTATGGAGCCAAGTTGGAAAGGACGCATTGCAATTGCACCGACCAATGCATCTTTCCAAGCGTTCATAACCGCTATCCGGATTACCGAAGGTGACGAGGCAGCGGAAGAGTTTTTGATTGCCATGAAAGAAAATGCAGTTCTATTTGAAAAGAACGGCCTAATCATGCAAGCAGTTGAAGACGGAGTAGTTGACGCAGGTTTAATCAACCACTACTACTGGTTCGAACTTGAGAACGAAAAAGGTGTCGGAAACATGAAATCCGAACTTGCTTGGTTTGAGGATCAAGACGCGGGCAACCTAATAAATGTTGCGGGTGTCGCGGTGCTATCTGATAATCCAAGCGCCAACGTTTTTGTGAAGTGGTTACTTGGCGATACCGCGCAGAGATACTTTGTTGAAAGAACTAGAGAGTACTCACTAACCGGAGTTCCAGATGTTGCAGGCGTTAAACCCTTCGGCCAGATTAAGGCTCCAGATATTGATTTATCCGATCTTGATTCTCTTGCCGAAACACTCGAGCTAATTCGAAAGGCCGGACTGCTCTGATTCCAACAGCTAGGTCGAGACCACCGCTAGCAATTTTGCTAGTGGCGGTAGCGGCCGTGCTAATCTCCCTAATCCCCCTGATTTACCTACTGGTTCGAGTGGCAACGATTGGCGTTAGTGAGCTTATTGATTTGGTATTTCAGACAAGAACTCTTGAGCTAATCATCAATTCGCTAGCGCTAGCTGTTGCGGTATCGGTTTCGGCAGTGGTGCTTGGCTCAATGCAGGCTTGGGTTGCGGTTCGCTCTAACCTGCCAGGTCGAAAGATCTTCTCGGTTTTAGCAGCGCTTCCTCTTGCTATACCTTCTTATGT
>JAIOXP010000018.1:0-21370 GCA_021741705.1 Rhodoluna sp.
AATTGTTGCAACTGCGGGTTTGGGAGCTTTTTCCTGAACAGGTGCAGGCCTATTTGCCGAAGGAGCGGAACCTAGACCGTTGGTTTGAGTGCCAGCTATACCGCGCAACCGAAGCACTCGCTCGATAAGAGTCTTGAAGTGCATCTTGGAAAAGGCAGTGCGCACTTGAGCTTCATCAACCGCGGTCAGCCGGAAAGACTCGAAATCAAAACCCATGTCGAGGTCCCGAACAAGATGATTGAGTCTTCGGTTTCGAAGCGCAAGCTCGTAGTTGTCTCTGAGTGACTCCCCAACTTTCCCTGGTACTTCTGCAGAATTGTCCAAAATTGTCTTGAGGTCACCGTGCTGCTGCAACCACTTGGCGGCTGTTTTTGGACCGACACCTGGAATGCCGGGAAGGTTATCTGAAGTCTCCCCCACCAGAGCTGCGAGATCCGGGTACTGCCTCGCATGAATTCCGTAGCGTTCTAAAACCGCTGCATCGTCCATCCGCGCTAGGTTCATGACGCCTTTGACTGGATAAAGAATTGTGGTGTCATCACTAATTAGTTGAAATGTATCCCGGTCTCCAGAAACTACTAATACCTTGAATCCAGCTGCGCTGGCTTGGTCCGCGAGTGATGCAAGGATGTCATCTGCCTCGTAGTCTTTCTTGGTAAGCGTTTTGATGTTCATGCTTTCCATGGCATCTTCCAAAAGTTCGGTCTGACCGAAAAATTCAGGTGGGGTCTCCCCGCGATTTCCCTTGTATTCCGGATACTCGGTTGCGCGGAAGGAAGGACCTGAGATGTCGAATGCAACAGCGAGATGGGTTGGTTTCTCACCCTCGAGTAGGTTTAGAAGCATAGAGATGAATCCGTGAACTGCGTTTGTGTGCTGACCGTCTGGCGTTTTGAAGTTGGAGGGATTCAGTGCATAGAAAGCTCGAAAAGCCAGAGAATGCCCGTCAATAAGCATCAAGGTAGGCTTAGGATTCATGATTGCAAGCCTACTTTGCTTGTAAGTGAAACCAATGAGAGGGAAGTTGCATGTCAGGCCAAGACCCAATTCTTAGCGACGTAGCAAAGCAAGTTTCAGCGCAACTAGGCGTGGGAGCTCTCGCTGAGAAAATGGGTATCCAGATTCTTGAACTAAGTGCTGAGCGGGCTGTCGCAACGATGCCGGTCGAAGGCAACACTCAGCCAATTGGTTTGCTTCACGGCGGCGCGTATCTTGTCCTTGGCGAGACTTTAGGTTCGTTCGCCGCTAACGTTTGGGCTCACCCAAACGGTCACGCAGTTGGAATCGAAATATCTGCCTCGCATACAAAGTCCGCCACTCGGGGCTTGGTAACTGGTACAGCGACAGCATTGTCCCTTGGAAAAACGCTAACTGTTCATGAAATCGTGGTGACAAACGAAGCCGGCGAAAGACTTTCCACCGTGCGTATAACCAATCTCATAAGGAAAGCTACTTCTCCAGCTGATCAAGAATAGTCCTGGCAACATCAACCATTCCGATACGCCTATCCATGGCTGCCTTTTGTATCCACCGGAATGCATCCGGTTCTGAAAGCCCCATCTGAACCCCGAGAACACCCTTGGCCCGTTCAACTAGCTTTCTTGTTTCAAGCCTCTCGGTTAGATTAGACACTTCCGATTCCAGCTGAGTTAGCTGCTGAAAGCGAGATAACGCAACCTCAATTGCCGGTAGAAGGTCTTCCGGTGAAAACGGCTTCACAAGAAATGCCATAGCTCCAACTTCGGAAGCACGCGAAACTAGCTCCTGCTGGTTGAAAGCTGTAAGAAAGACAACAGGAATTCGTAGTTTGGCAATCTGCTCCGCTGCCGAAAGTCCGTCCATGTCTGGCATCTTGATGTCCATCACCATTAGATCAGGCTTGAGTTCTTTGGCAAGCTCAATTGCCTTTAAACCGTCTCCGGCTTCTCCAACGACATCGAAGCCTTGATCTTTCAAGGTTTCAACAATGTCCATCCGAATCAGCGATTCGTCCTCGGCAACTACTATTCGTCGCATTGAGTTCTGTTCCATGTCGCTTACTTTATGGCACTTTCAGGTACTAGCGCTAAAACAAATCGGTTAGAGTTGAACACGTGGTACTGCCGGAATGGCGGAACGGCAGACGCGGAGCACTCAAAATGCTTTGTTCGAAAGGACGTGTGGGTTCGAATCCCACTTCCGGCACCACGAAATCTTAGCTCTCGGCCCCGGTTCCAACCTTGTGAACTCGAAGAGTATTAGTAGAACCCGACACCCCGGGCGGGGTACCAGCGACAACAACCACCTCGTCCCCGACCTTGCACATTCCCTGCTCAAGAACCGAAATGTCCACCTGTTCGAACATTGCGTCAGTGTGGGTAACTTTTGGAACGATGTAGGTTTTAGATCCCCACACCAGCGAAAGCTCCCGAGCTGTTTGCACGTTCGGAGTGAAAGAAAGAACCGGCACGGCTGATCTCAATCTGGAGATTCTGCGTAGCGAATCCCCTCCTTCAGTAAACACGCAAACAAACTTTGACCCAAGAAGCTCTGCAATTTCCATGGCTGCAAACGACACCGCTCCACCCTGGGTGTGAGGTCTAGTTCCAAGGTCTGGGATCCTCGAAAGGCCATTCTCTTCAGTTGACTGAATGATTTTTGCCATGGTTGATACAGTTTCAACAGGGAATGAGCCAACACTTGTTTCGCCAGATAACATCAAGGCGTCGGCCCCATCCAAAACAGCGTTTGCAACATCGCTGGTTTCCGCACGGGTTGGAATGCTCGATGAGATCATGGATTCAAGCATCTGGGTTGCAACAATTACAGGCTTTGCCCAGCGACGTGCAAGCTCAACTGCTCGCTTTTGAACCAGCGGAACTTGCTCAAGTGGAAGTTCAACACCAAGATCGCCTCGCGCAACCATGATTGCGTCGAAGGCATCAATTATCTCCTCAAGATTCTCAACGGCTTGGGGCTTCTCAATCTTTGCGATTACGGGAACTTTGCGACCCTCTTCGCGCATAATCTCGTGAACTCGATCGATGTCAGAAGCATCTCTCACGAATGATAGCGCCACCATATCCACACCGAGCTTTAGGCCCCAGCGTAAATCCGCCTCATCTTTTTCAGACAGAGCCGGAACGTTTACAGCAACTCCAGGAAGATTAATCCCCTTATTGTTCGAAACCAGACCAGGGATCTCAACTTCGGTTGTGACAGTGGTGTCAGATACTGCTACTGCTCTAAGTCTGACCTTGCCATCGTCAATCAGAAGGAAATCGCCGACTTTCACATCTCCTGGGAGGCCCTTGAATGTGGTGCCACAGATGTTGACATCCCCCTCAATCTCATCAGTTGTGATCTTGAAAGTTGCACCCTTTTCTAGCTTTACCGGACCATCTTTGAACTTGGTCAAACGAATCTTCGGACCCTGGAGGTCCACGAAAACTCCGACTGGCTTATCTAGGTCACTGGCAGCTTTCCGAACATCGCGATAAATCTGCTCGTGGACATCGTAACTACCGTGACTTAGGTTCATCCTGGCAACGTCAACACCAGCTTCGATGATTGCTCGAAGTTGATCGTAGCTAGAGCTAGCAGGCCCTAGGGTCGCAACGATTTTCGCCCTTCTCATTTGATTCCTCTTCTATGTTTGGAGCGGTTAGCTGTAAACAGATAATGGTTGGTCTGAAGCCCGCACCGGTGAGGGCAAATCCGTTTTTCCTTCTAAGAACCTATCGATGGTGGCAGCAGCTGCGCGACCTTCAGCAATCGCCCAAACAATTAGCGACTGACCTCTTCCTGCGTCACCAGCAACAAAAAGCCCTGGAACTTCGGTTGAGAAATCATCTGCCCTTGCATAGGTACTATTCAATTCTAAACCTAGATTCAACTCCTTTACGGGACCAGCTGTTTCTGGACCTACAAATCCAAGGGCTAGAAGGACTAAATCTGCTTCTATGGCGCGCTCTGTGCCAGGAGTTGGGACGCGCTTACCGTCTACAATCTGAGTCTCCGCAACGAGGATTCCCTTTACGTGTCCAGACTCCCCCAAAAATTCAATTGTTGAAGACATGAAGTTTCTTTCACCAAACTCCTCGTGAGCGCTGGATACTTCGAAGAGGTTCGGATAAGTGGGCCAAGGCTGCCTTGACTCTCTTGTTTCTGGCGGCTTAATCCCGATTGCAAGCGTTGTAACAGACTTAGCACCTTGCCTAGTGGCGGTTCCTAAACAATCCGCACCGGTGTCCCCACCGCCAAGAATCACCACGCGTTTTCCGGCAGCAGAGATCTGTTCGCTCACGCTCAAGCCTGCAACGGCCCGATTGGCCTGAGCCAGATAAGGCATCGCAAAATGAACACCCTTTAGGTTTCTCCCTGCAACAGGTAAGTCTCTAGGTACCGAAGCGCCGGTTGCAACCAAGACAGCGTCGTAACGTCGAAGTAGGTCTTCCCAGCTAATTTGCCTACCAATCTCAACGCCAGTTCTAAAGCGCACACCCTCCGCTTCAAGTTGAGCTAGTCTCCTGTCGATGTGACGCTTTTCCATCTTGAAATCGGGAATTCCATAGCGCAGCAAGCCACCAATACGATCATCTCTCTCAAAGACCGCAACGGTATGCCCGGCTCTTGCAAGCTGCTGAGCGGCTGCGAGTCCGGCCGGACCAGAGCCCACCACGGCAACGGTCTTTCCAGTAAGGCGCTCTGGTGGATGGGCTGAAACGTATCCATTATCAAAAGCGTCATCGATTATAGAGACTTCGATTTCCTTAATTGTTACCGCAGGCTGGTTTATCGCGAGAACACAACTTGACTCGCAAGGTGCTGGGCAAAGGCGTCCGGTAAATTCCGGAAAATTGTTTGTGGAATGCAAGCGTTCAATTGCCGAAGCTCCATCTGCTCGCCACACCGCGTCGTTCCATTCGGGAATTAAGTTCCCAAGTGGGCACCCCTGGTGGCAAAACGGTACACCACAGTCCATGCATCTTCCGGCCTGAGCTTTTACAACTCCAGATTCACGACGTTCATAGACTTCCTTCCAGTCCATAATTCGCACGTCTACCGGCCTACGCTTTGCTACTTCACGGTCGGTAACCTTTAGAAAACCCCTTGGATCAGCCATTGGTAGCCTCCAGAATCTTTCCCCAAACTTCTGACCCGTCCGGGTCGATTCCAGTTTGCTCTGCGTCCGCGATAATTTCCCGAACACTGGCGTAATCAGTTGGCATCACCACACTGAAATTCTCTAGCTCAGAATCAAAGTTCTCAAGAATCCAACCCGCGATTCTTGATTGAGTCTCGGCCTGGTGCAGTTCAATGAGCTCTCTCAGCTCGAGAGCCTGCTCTTTTGAAGGCTTGAGAAGCCTGAGATCATCTGCGCTAAGTGCCTCCGCGTTCACACTTGAATCCCGAAGTTTGTATACATAGGCGTATCCACCGCTCATACCAGCACCTAAGTTTCTTCCAACAGAACCCAGGATCACAACGCGTCCGCCGGTCATGTACTCGAGTGAATGGTCTCCAGCACCTTCAACCACTGCGGTAGCTCCAGAGTTTCGTACCATGAACCGCTCGCCGACAACTCCAGATAGAAACAGCTGACCAGACGTTGCGCCGTAGCCAATTACGTTGCCAGCGATGATGTTCTCGTTGGAAGGAAAACTTGCATTCTCATCTGGGCGGATAACGATCAAACCGCCGCTCAAGCCTTTGCCAACATGGTCGTTGGCGTCGCCAATTAGCTCTAACTTGATTCCACTCGGGATAAATGCGCCGAAGGACTGTCCGGCAGTTCCGCGAAGACGGACATGAATAGTGGCTTCCGGTAATCCCGATTCGCCAAAAGAAACAGTCACGTGATGACCCAAGAGAGTTCCAGCGGCCTGCTCGGTGTTACGAATAGTGTCTTCGATTAGCACTGGCCTGGAATGAAGTAAAGCCTCAGATGCTTGGGTAATCAATTTGTGATCGAAGTGCTTCTCAAGTTCGTGATTCTGATCTACCTTCTTGGATCTTGGGGCAGAATCGCCCAGACCCGAGCCCTGGAGGATTGGTGATAGGTCGAGACCATCAGCTTTCCAATGTGAGATTGCGCTGTCCACATCAAGCAGCTCAGTGTGCCCAACTGCCTCTTCGATGGACTTAAAGCCAAGACCAGCCAGAATCTCGCGAATCTCCTCGGCAAGAAACTCAAAAAAGTTCACCACGAACTCAGGCTTGCCAGTAAACCGCTCTCTCAATAGAGGGTTCTGAGTTGCCACTCCGACTGGGCAAGTATCCAAGTGACAGACCCTCATGAGGATGCAGCCAGAAACAACCAGAGGTGCTGTTGCAAAACCAAACTCCTCAGCTCCTAGCAGTGCTGCGATGACAACATCGCGACCGGTTTTCATCTGACCGTCAACTTGAACCGAGACCCGATCGCGTAGTCCATTGAGCATTAGTGTCTGCTGTGTCTCTGCAAGCCCAAGTTCCCAAGGTGTTCCAGCATGCTTCAGCGAGTTCAGAGGCGATGCGCCTGTTCCACCATCGTGACCGGAAACCAAAACGACATCTGCCTTGGCCTTCACAACACCCGCGGCAACGGTGCCGATACCCACCTGGCTAACCAGCTTTACGTGCACTCGTGCCGAGGGATTTGATCTCTTCAGATCAAAGATAAGTTGTTTCAAATCTTCGATCGAGTAGATGTCGTGATGCGGTGGTGGTGAGATCAGGCCCACACCTGGCGTCGAGTGTCTGGTCTTGGCGATCCATGGATAGATCTTGTTAGCGGCTAGTTGACCACCTTCACCAGGTTTAGCACCCTGTGCCATTTTGATCTGTAGATCATCGGCATGAGTTAGATACATGCTCGTTACGCCAAATCGCCCAGAAGCTACCTGCTTTATGGCACTTCTTCGTTTCGGATCTAGCAAACGATCGGTATCCTCACCACCCTCTCCGGTGTTGGATCTTGCTCCAATGCTGTTCATTGCAACTGCCAAAGTTTCGTGAGCCTCTTTTGATATAGACCCGTAGCTCATGGCACCAGTGGAGAATCGCCTGACAATCGATGAGACGGACTCGACCTGGTCGATTGAAATGGGTTCGCGGACTCCGTCCTTGAACTTGAATAACCCGCGAAGTGTCATCAGCCTGGAGGACTGATCATCAATTAGCTTGGTGTATTGCCGGAAGATGTCAAAGCGCTTCTCACGAGTTGCGTGCTGAAGCTTGAATACTGTCTCTGGGTTGAAAAGATGCGGTGGGCCTTCTCGACGCCATTGATACTCTCCCCCAACATCTAATGACTGGTGGACGTTTACGGCTCGCTCGACCGGATATGCGCTGGCGTGCCTAGCTGCGATTTCTTGGTGCAATACCTCCATGCCAATGCCACCAAGCTGAGATGTTGTGCCATAGAAGTACTTCTCAACAACGTCTTGATTTAGTCCAATTACCTCGAAACACTGAGCACCGCTATATGACGATACTGCCGAGATACCCATCTTCGACATGATCTTTAGAACACCCTTGCCCAGCGAACCAATTAGATTCTTAGCCGCCTGCTCAAGACTCACGCCCTGAATACGTCCCTCTCGAATCATTAGCTCTACAGATTCCAAAGCAAGATACGGATTCACAGCGGCTGCGCCATAGCCCACAAGCGCGGCAACATGGTGAACCTCGCGAACATCTCCAGCCTCAACGACCAAACCAACCATGGTGCGTCGTCCGGTCCTAATCAAGTGATGATGCACTGCAGAAGTTAGAAGCAGCGAAGGGATTGGAGCTAGATCACGATTGGAATCACGATCTGAAAGCACTAGATAGGTGATCCCATCGTCTATGGCTTGGTCAACTTCGGCGTAGATCTCGACAAGACGCTTCTCTAGTCCAGTGCTTCCCTCGGATAGCCGGTAGAGACCACGAACCACAAACGCCTCTCCGCCTCCTGGCATCTCGTCGATGTGTTTGATCTTCGCGAGCTCGTCATTGCTCAGCGCTGGGAAATCAATGATCACTTGCTGCGCGTGATTCGGGCCAGCGCTAAGGAGATTTCTCTCGGGACCGATACCGGTAGCAAGCGAGGTCACCACTTGCTCGCGTATAGAGTCAAGCGGTGGATTTGTCACCTGAGCAAATTGCTGAACAAAGTAGTCAAAAAGTAACCGTGGTCTATCTGAGATTGCAGCAATTGGGGTGTCTGAACCCATGGCACCGAGTGGTTCTGTGCCGTTCTTGGTCATAGGCATCAGTAGCACCCGCAGCTCCTCATCGGTGAAACCGAAAGTTCTCTGCCGACGATTCACAGACGAAGACGTGTGTGCGATGTGCTCCCTTTCAGGCAAATCTCTCAAGTTGATTCGGTTGTCCGATAACCAACTGTCCCAAGGCTCAGACGACGCGACTTGCGACTTGATTTCCTCGTCTTCAATGATTCGACCTTCAACGGTGTCGACTAAGAACATTTTTCCGGGCTGAAGCTTGCCCTTTCTGACAACCTTGGAGGGATCGATGTCAACAACCCCGGCTTCGGATGCCAGAACGACTAGGCCGTCCTCGGTAACTAGGTATCGACCTGGTCTAAGACCGTTGCGATCAAGGGTGGCACCAACCAAGTCGCCGTCAGTGAAGATAACAGCAGCCGGACCATCCCATGGTTCCATCATCAACGAGTGATACTCGTAGAAACTTTTCCTGGCCGGATCAATTACTTGCTGAGACTCCCAAGCCTCGGGAATCATCATCATCATGGCATGCGGTAGCGATCGACCTGCAAGATAAAGAAGTTCCAGTACCTCATCAAAAGATGCGCTGTCGCTAGCTCCCTTAGTAATAACAGGCTTGAGAGATTCAATGTCACCGAGCACATCAGATTGCAACTGAGCTTCACGAGCTTTCATCCAGTTGCGATTTCCGCGAATGGTGTTGATCTCACCATTGTGAGCGATCATTCGATATGGATGAGCAAGAGGCCAAGAAGGGAAGGTGTTGGTAGAAAATCTCGAATGAACAAGGGCGAGAGTTGAAACCATAACCGGATCACTAAGTTCAGGAAAGAACGGTTCAAGTTGGAGGGTAGTGACCATGCCCTTGTAGACAATGGTCTTACTCGATAGCGAAGGGTGATAGATACCAATAGTTTTCTCGCTGGCTCTTCTCAGGCGATAGAGCTTACGCTCTAGGTCGATTCCAGTAAGACCCGAGAGACTCTTGACAAAGACCTGAGCGATAAACGGCATTGCTTGTCTTGCTAGGTTTCCTAGAACGTCTGGATTTGTTGGAACATCACGCCAGGACAAGACCTCTAGATATTCTTGACTAGCCAGCTCAGCAAACTTTGCTCGTTCAACACTGCGTGTCGCTTCATCCGTAGATTCAAAAACAAGTCCAGCTCCATAGCTACCTGCTGCTGGTAAAGCGCTGCCGAGTTCTCGCCTGAAGAAAGCATCAGGAATCTGAATCAGAATTCCTGCGCCATCACCAGTTCCAGCGTCGGACCCGATTGCGCCACGGTGTTCAAGGTTTCTAAGTGCGTCAAGTGCTGTTTGAATAATGTCGTGACCTGGGGTTCCCCGAAGGGTCGCAACCAGCGCAAGCCCGCAGGCATCCTTTTCTGAATCCTGCTGGTACAAACCAGAGCGTGGCCGATTGGCAAATCGCTCAAAGGGTGAAATCGGCATTGCGCGTTGTCTCCATTCAAAATATTGAAGGGACAACGCTGGCCCGCAAAACAGTTCAAAAAACTGGAACCAGGCACTTGTGATGCCAAATTAGCCTTGTTGGGCTACTTCTCAGATACTAGCTTATCTTCTGGCTCTGCGGCCTGGTCATCTTTGGGTTTTGGCTCGCGACCTTTCAGATAGGCGGAGAGCTCAAGACCAGTGTGCTTGCGGTAGGAGATGACCATGACCGCAAGTCCTACGACAATTCCAACGATGGCCGACCAAATGTTGATTCGTAGGCCCAGAATAATCTCGCTAGGGTCTATCCGGATTGCTTCAACCCAGATTCTGCCAAGCGAGTAGTAGATGAAGTAAAGCCCGATCATGCGGCCCCAACGCAGGTTGAATCTCTTGTCTGCGGCTAAAAGTATTGCGACTCCAACGAGCGACCAGATTGATTCGTACAAAAATGTTGGATGGAACAAAACTCCATCTGGCAAGCCAGCTGGGTAAGCGCGGTTGCTGCTGGAAATCTCAAGGCCCCACGGAAGATCAGTCGGCAGTCCAAAGAGCTCATTGTTAAAGTAATTGCCCCAGCGACCTATTGCTTGACCAAGCAAGATGCCAGGAGCGACGGCGTCCAAATAGGAAGTGGGCTTGATTCCCGCCTTTCTGGATCCAATGTAAGCACCAACTGCACCAAACAGTAGGGCTCCATAGATTGCCAACCCACCCTCCCAGATTCGAAATGGTGCGAGCAGGTCGGCGCCTTGGTAGAAATAGTCATTTGGGTGAGTGATCACGTGGAAGAATCTTCCGCCAAGGATTCCAAATGGAATAGCCCAGAAAGATACGTCTAATGCGACACCGGCTTCTACTCCCCTGGCCTTGAGTCTGGACTCGGTAAGCAGAAGTGCAAGAATGATTCCGCTGAGGATAAACAGCGCGTAGAAATGAATCCTTAGAGGACCAAGCTCAATGTAGCTAACATCCGGTGACGGGATTGATGTGACAATGTGGAGCAGGTTCATCTCAGCTCTTTCCTTTTGCTTATTCTCTAACTTTATCCGTTAGTCCATTGATTCCTGAGCTTGCTTAGGCGGCTATGAACGCTGAGCCAACGATGGCTCCACCCGCGTAAATATATAGAAGCAATTAGCTCTTAGACTTCGATCCGCCAACGCCATAACCTGCGCGCTTGAGATACCAACCAGCAAATGGACCTAGAACGGCCATCCCGGCACTAGCCCAAACCAAAAGGGCAAGATCTAACCAAAAAAAGAGCGTGCCAAGGGCAAACGCAACAATCACCACGGACACAGATACCCAAGCGGCAAGTGAATCTCCGTGACCTGGCTCGGTGCTATTTGCAGACATCTTTTCTCCTCTTTTGAATTAACTTTATCAGCTGAATACTAGTTCTGACTGCTCCAGAGGTCCTCTGGCTGCTCCCGCTTCGACTTGGCAGCCGCAGGCTTCTGATGCTTGATGGGTATCAATGCCATAAATGCCAAAACTAAAGCATTTAGAGCCGCGCTTATGAGAAACAGCGTCGTAAAGACACCAGCCGAGCTAGACATCAGGAATTCAGATGTTGAAAGTTCTTGCACTACACCGGTCTGAGATGCCAAGACCCTCATAAGAGTTCCTTGAACCTGATCTTCCGAAGTCAGCAGGACATCAAAAAAAGTCCAGATCATCAAAGGCAAGGCCGTCGCAGCAAGGATTCTTGTCACGATGGGTTTCACAAGCAAGCTGACCAGAATTATCACAACCTGCAACGAGACCAGGTTTCCAATAACGGGGAAAGCCAGAAAACCACTGATCTGGATTACTCCCCCACCCGCACTTTCCGAGACCTCAAAACTTTGCCAGCTCTGAGCTGCTGTTAAAGCAACGAGGCCAATCGAAAAAAGCAAGCCCAGAAGCGACTGCGTTCTTGTCACGATAGCTTCCTCATGGTGTTTGCTATCGCAACTGCCTTCAGGGGTGCCGAGGCTTTAGAGAAAGTTTCCTGGTTCTCCGATTCTGGGACGGAATCTAAAACGATGCCTACATCAGCTTGGACAAAGCCCTTTCCATCGCGAAGAACAGCGGTTCGAAATGCCATCGCTAAATCAGCGTTACCAGAGAAGTCAAAGTCGCCAGCAAGCTTCTCGAAAATCGAAAAAGGTGTCTCACTGCCAGGAGACGGAGTTGTCACCAGTGGAATAACACGGAATTTCTCCGAGAGTTTTTTGGCCTCGTCTAGCGAAATCATGACAAGGCTCCAATAGTCGAACCTAAGCAACTAGGTATTGAACTTGTAAACACTAGATTGACTCGGCAAGGGAACGAAGCGATGAAATACGGTCATTTCGGTTCAGTACGGAAAAAACAGCGCTGCCTGCAACGAATGTGTCAGCACCCGCTCGTGCCAGATCAGTGATGTTGGCTAATCCAACTCCCCCATCCACTTGCACTGACACCGGTAAACCTTGAGCTGTTATGAAATCGCGAGCTTGGGTGATCTTAGGTATGACCGACTCAATCAAACCCTGTCCACCAAAACCAGGCTCAACCGTCATGACAAGCAACATGTCGGCTAAATCAACAAGACCTGACACATCCTCAAACGCAGTTCCAGGTTTGATAGCTATGCCAACTTTTGATCCGGAGCTTCTAATTTGAGAAATAACTTCTTTTGGGTTCGTGGCAGCCTCGAGGTGAAAGGTCACCGAAAATGCACCAGTTTCTGCATAACTACCGGCCCAACGTTCGGGATTTTCAATCATGAGATGAACATCAAGCGGAGCCGTTGTGATCTCCTGCAGGCGAGCAACCACCGGGTAGCCAATAGTTAGATTGGGCACAAAATGGCCATCCATGACGTCGACATGAATCAGGTCTGAGCTCGAAATTGTCTTTAGCTCGGCTTCTAGGTTTGCAAAATCAGCACTCAATATGCTGGGTGCAATTCTCATCTTCACTCTATGAGTTTACCTTTTTGCGAAACAAGGCGATGAACATGGCGTCAGTTCCATGGATGTGTGGCCAAAACTGTGCAGTCCTAAATGCGGCATCGAGACCCAAATTCGGATTCATTTCATTGAGAATAGCGTTTGCAGAAAGTAACTCTAAGTCACCCCGATACTGTGATTCTGCCCAAGCAACAAGTGCCGTGGTTTCAGAAAGGTGGGGTGAGCAGGTAACGTAACCCAACACACCTCCTGGTAATAGCGAATCCCAAGAAGCTTTGAACAGGTCTTTTTGCAGCTTTGCTAGCTCGGGGATATCTGTTGACTTCTTGCGCCAACGCGATTCAGGCCTTCTTCTGAGAGCCCCAAGACCTGTGCAGGGGGCATCGAGTAGAAGCCTCGAAAACCGTGCTCCCCCTTCAGCTATCTTTCGACCGTCACCGATGCTGACTTTCAGATTTGAAATTGGATCAAGCGCTTGTTGAACAAGCTTGGCGCGGTGCGTGGACACTTCGTTTGCTTCAAAAATAATCTGTCTTTGCTTGGCCACAGCTAACATTAACGCGGCTTTGCCGCCTGGACCTGCGCAAAGATCCAACCATCTCGAGTCCTCAACTTGTACCTCAGCTGCTAACAAAGCAAGAACCGCAAGCTGGGAACCTTGGTCTTGAACTCTTACGTGACCATTTAGAACCTGTGGAACTCGGGATGGCGGAACGCTTAGCTCCAAACCGATCGGACTCGCGATACCCAAAGTTCCAAAATCGGATAACTCGCTAACGTCGGCAAAACCAGGAAGCGCAGCAACCGATACCTTGGCTGCCGTGTTATCCGCAACTAAGAGTTCCTCAAGCGAGTCCCCCAAGCCTCGACTCTCAAGGGCAGCCCTCAGCGACTTCACGATCCAAAGTGGGTGGGAATATTCAAGAGAGAGCCTCTCGTCAGCTGAGTCTGCGGACTCTAAAACTTCATCGATCCACTGTTCGCGAGACCTCTCTGAAATTCGGCGTAAGACGGCATTCACGAATCCAGCTGCAGACTGTAACGCTTTCTGCTTAGCCAAGTTGACTGACTCATTTATAGCTGCGTGGGCAGGAACCCGCATACCAAGAATCTGATGCGCGCCTAGTAGCAGAACAATAAGCGCGTGTGAGTCGATAGTGCGAATTTCCCGAGACGAGGCTAGCTCTATGATTTTCTCGTAAAGCAACTTGTTTCTGAGTGTGCCAAAGGCAAGTTCTTGGATAAACCCGGCATCTCTTGAGTCCACTTTCGCATCGCTAAGCAATTTCGGCAACAGTAGGTTCGCGTAAGAATCATCTTCAGCCACACGCCTTAGTAGCTCAAAAGCAATTGCACGCATTAGGACAATTTCAGTTTCTCAACCTGCAGGCCTCTAAACCAATCGGCGCCGGACATTTGCTGCTTCCCTGCTGGCTGGACAAGCTCAAGCACTAACGAACCAGATTTGCAGTGAACAACGAGCTCTTTTTCCACAATTCTCATAGTTGACACCTCTGAGGTTGAGCCTTGAAACCTTGCTCGGATTACTCGGATCATCGTTCCATTTAGTTCGAACCAAGCCATCGGTTCTGGATTCATCGCTCTGATCTTGTTCAACTGCGTGACAGCGTCACCTGTGAACTCTAGTCTTGCAAGCTCGCGAGTCGGTTTTGTCGCAGATGCATGAATTCCCGAGATTTCCTGCGGTTTCGCAAGCGCAATCTTGGCTTCACCCTGTTGAAGAACATCAAGAAGTAATTTGGACCCAATTCCAGTTAGCTTGCTCAACAACGATCCCGTGGTATCGGCATCATCAATAGCTTGTTCCGTGCTGGAGATAATAGGTCCGGTGTCAATACCCGTGTCAAGACGAAACACGGTTACGCCTGTTACTTGCATTCCTTGCAGGATTGCATTCTGAACTGGAGCCGGGCCAGGTAGGTCGGGAAGAAGTGAGTAATGAACGTTTAACCATCCCAACCTGGGTGTCTCAAGCACTGGTTGCCTGAAAATTGACCCATAGGCAACAACTGCTCCGATGTCCGCTTTGAGAGACTTTAGCCATTCAAGAGCCTTGTCATCAATTTTGTTTGCCTTGAATGTTTCTATTCCCATCTCATGCGCTTTCTGTGCGACGGCAGAGGGTGTAAGCGCACCAGACCGACCAACGCGAGCGTCTGTTCTGGTCAGGACGCCAACGATCTTAATTCCATCACTCACAAGGCGCTCTAAAGTTTCCGCGGCATTTTGGGGAGTCCCTGCGAAAACTACTCTCAGATTGGCTGTCATGCTAAATAACATCTCCGTCACTCATCCGGACCTTCAAAGCCCTGACTGCTCTGCCGGAGGCGGCAAGAACGGATTTGCCGCGAGACAAACGAATCGTCTCGCCACGAAGGTGCTTTGCTACCTCAACGGTATCTGAATAGTTGTACTTAAGAATCAGCCGCCACTCACTTGAATCATTTCCTCTAACGTGCGGAGCTGGTCCTAGTACCTTAACTCTTCCGAAGCTCGCTAGGGATTGTGCCAGTTCGAAAAGCATCACCTGGCTGCCAGCGACACTCCCAAGTCGAAGAGCAGGAGGGAGACTGAGCTCCCTTCGCGATGCTAGTTCGTCAGCGGCAATCTCAACTTGTTGCCAGAGACAGAACTTCTGACACAAGGAACCTGACACTCCCACAAGCACCGCTTCTCCGTCGGTAGCTAGTTTAGAAATGGCGTTTGACCAAAGTCTCACGGCATCCTCGGTTGCCCGAAGATTCTGTCTTGATAGAAGTGTCTGGGCATCAAGTATGACAACTGCTCGATACCCCTCAATAACAAATGGCTCGGCACCAGCTGTTGCGATAACTAGATTCTTTCCTTGAGAAACGCTCAGAACCCTGTTATCACCGGTTGACTCAATTACTTTCGAGTTTGGAAAGGATCGCCCGAGCTCCGAAGCTGTTCTCGAAGCTCCGGCTCTTCCCTTGCTGATCTCGGTTGATCCACATTCACAAGCAACTGAAGGAGAGAAAGCATTGCACCAGCGGCACTTTCTCACACCAGAACCATCGACCCAAACCGGACCAGCGCAAACCTGACACGAAACCCTCTTGTCGCAAGATGAACAAAAGAGTGCTGTGGACTCTCCCTTAGAAGCCACTTGAACCAAGACTGAACCGGTTTCCAAACCCTTCTTGATCGCCTTGAAAGCGTGAGAGTCAACCCTGAAACCAGGTTCTGAAACTGAAATCTTGGGCTTTGGAAATGTTTCAGAAGAGTCCTTGAGGTATCCAGTTTCAACAAGCCGCTGTATGTCTGTGGATCGCGCGTACGACAGGAAAACTAGCGAGCATTCTTGAATGCTTTGTCTCAAAAGGGCGTTGTCACGGGCGTTCAGATACGGCGCTGATTGATCCGTGAAGCTCCGGTCACCATCATCGAAGATAGCAATAGTTCCGAGTTTCTGCGCTGGAGTAAGAATCACAGATCTAGAACCGACAATCACTCTTGGCGTCTCATCCAAAGCACGAAGGTAAGCCTCATAAATTTTGGATTTTGGTTGCTCTTGCGAGAAATTCGCAATGAAATCATCAAGGTCGCAAACACCAAGTGCTTCCAGGAGTATTTCTTGATCGCGAAAGTCTGGAACGGCAAGTATCGAAGATTTTCCTTCTTTGAGATTTAGGGCTGCAATTGAACACATCGAAACCACCCAGCTAGGGAAGTTTCGGACATCGGGACCCACTCCAAGCGAAGCGATTGCGGGCCTTTCAAGCACGGCATGCTTCGAGGCCTTGCGCACAAGCTCTTGGGCCCGAACGTTCTCAAGCAGTGGTGCCGCCTTCACAGGAATCAGTTGCGGTTCAGCTAAATCGATGTGGGCTTTGAAAGCTCTGGGCATGTGCGGTGGGACGGCGAGCTTCAAAATCTCACCAATAGACGACGCGGATCGACCCGCAAGCTCTTGTAGGAATTCAATCAGGTCTGCCGACAGTGCAGGCCTTGTCCCTATGATTTCTTGAACGCTTGAAAGCTGCCCAGGGAAATCAGACGAGGTTTCAAGCTGGAAGATGAACCCTTCATAGGCCTTCGCTGCCTTCCCAAAAGGGACTTTCACTCTTGAGCCAACCCGCGCCAGAGACGCAAGCTCGTCTGGAATCAGATAATCAAATAGTTTGTCGAGCTGCGGAAGATTCGAAACTACGGCAACCTTCGCAATTACTGGCATAGCTATAGCTTCAGTGCAGAACGGAGTTCCTCTACTCGATTCAACTTCTCCCAAGTGAATTCAGGCAGTTCGCGTCCGAAGTGTCCGTAGGCGGCAGTCTTTTTGTAGATCGGTCTAAGTAGATCCAATGACTCAATAATTGCTCGGGGTCTGAGGTCAAAAATATCCCTGATAGCTTTTTCGATGTGTTGGGTGTCAACCTTCTCGGTGCCAAAGGTTTCCAGGTAGATGCCAACTGGATTGGCAACACCAATCGCGTAGGCAACTTGCACTTCCGCACGATCGGCAGCTCCGGAAGCGACAACATTCTTGGCAACCCACCTCATGGCATAAGCAGCCGAACGGTCAACCTTCGAAGGGTCTTTACCGCTAAAAGCACCGCCACCGTGTCGAGAAGCTCCACCATAGGTGTCTACGATGATTTTGCGCCCAGTTAGACCAGCGTCTCCTTGCGGGCCACCGATAACGAACTTTCCGGTCGGGTTGATAAAAAGCTTTGCGTTTGAGAAATCAAGTCCAGACTCAGAAAGAATTGGATTCACAACCTGCTCGCGAATGGCAGCGTGAATCTCCGCCTGACTGACTTTATCTTTGTGCTGAGAAGAAACGACAATGGCTACAACCGTCCGAGGAGTGGATCCTTCGTAGCCAATCGTGACCTGGGTTTTGCCGTCCGGCCTAAGAAAGTCAACCTGACCACTTTTTCTTACTGCGGAGAGCTTCTCAGAAAGTCTGTGAGCTAGGGCTATAGCCGTTGGCATGAAAATACTGGTCTCATTGCTTGCGTAGCCAAACATTAGGCCCTGGTCGCCAGCACCCTGTAACTCGTAAGGGTCGGACGAGCCGCCGTCTCGAACTTCTAAACCAGAATCAACACCCTGAGCGATGTCTGGTGACTGCTGACCGATAGAAACTGAGACGCCACAGCTTGCTCCATCAAAACCAATGCTCGAAGAGTTGTAACCGATGTCAAGTAAGGTCTTACGAACAATTGCAGGAATCTCAACGTATCCAGAGGTTGAAACCTCACCGGCAACGTGAACCAGCCCGGTTGTCACCATTGTCTCTACCGCTACACGGGCATTAGGGTCCTCGGTTAGCATGGCATCGAGAATCGCATCTGAGATTTGATCACAGATTTTATCTGGATGGCCTTCAGTAACAGACTCAGACGTGAACTGACGTAAATTGCTCATTTGGAAACCCCTCTTGGTGACCTAACAACTTTACTGGACACAATCTCCAAAACAGCCCTTGCAATCTCTAGCTTTGAGCCCGAGAACCTAGTCGAATCGCTCTGAGAAACCAACAAGACCGAGTTCTGATCCGAGCCGAATACTTCGCCTGAGCTGATGCTGTTAGCAACGATAAAGTCGCACTTTTTTGAGAGGAGCTTTGTCTTGGCCAGCGACTCTAGATCATCTCCTGACTCCGCAGCAAAGGCGACGATCACCGCGTCTGATCCCGCGCTTCTGGTCCTTTCCGACACAGCTGCGACTATGTCAGGATTGGCAGTCAGCGAGATCTGGATGTTCTCTCCGGAAGCAGACCGCTTAATCTTCACATCAGAAACAAGAGTTGGGCTGTAATCGGCAACCGCTGCCGCCATGACCAGCAGATCAAAGCTGCCAATTGCATCATTGATGCTCTTGCTCAGATCAGATGCGCTGACCACATTCGAGTGCTCTATCCCTTGGAGCAAGCTCTGATCGACGTTTGCGGCGATTACTCTTACGCTTGCACCCATTTCGATGGCGGCTCTAGCAAAAGCTAGGCCCTGCTTTCCTGAAGAGAAATTTCCAACAAAACGAGCAGGATCAATTCGCTCCCTGGTGCCTCCGGTCGTGACAAGCACTTGAACACCCGCCAGGATTCTCTCGCCTAGCAAGGCGCTGGCGGCGGAGAGAATAACTCCTGGCTCAGCTAGTCGACCAACGCCACTGTCTTCTCCAGTGAGCCTTCCAACACCAGGGTCCACGATGTGCACGCCACGGCTCTTAAGGGTTTCGATGTTGTGCTGAGTTGCAGGATTTTCCCACATCTCGGTGTGCATGGCTGGGGCAATTATCACCGGACAGGTAGCGGTGAGCACGGTTGTTGTCAAAAGATCATCAGCGATACCCGCTGCAACTTTAGCTAGGAAGGATGCTGTTGCAGGAGCTACGACTATAAGATCTGCTGATTTCGCGAGAGAAACATGCTTGACGCTCTCAACATCAGTGAAAAGATCTGGATCGACTATTTGGACTTTGTTGTGAGAAAGTGCCTCTAGGGTAGTTGTCCCGATGAACCGCGTGGCGTTGACAGTTGCTATCACCTGGACACTGTGGCCGGCTTCAGACAGAAGTCGAATAAGGGCAGCGGATTTATAGGCAGCAATCCCGCCTGTTACAGCAACGACTACGTTAGCCAATTGAGCTTTGCCGTTTAGTCTAGCTTTTTCTTGGTGAGAAGCCCCTGGTCAACTTCATTCAGAGCAATCGTTAGTGGCTTCTCGTCGATTGTTACATCAACAAGTGGGCCTACGTTGCTAAAAAGTGATCCCTCGTGCAGAGAGGAGTAGTAATCGTTGATCTGACGTGCTCGCTTGGCGGCAAACATTACAAGCTCATACTTTGAGTCAACACGGTCCATTAGGTTATCGATAGACGGAGAAACAATACCTTCAAGCTTTTCTGACATGACAAACTTCCCTGCAATTAGTTGGATTTAACTAAGTCTACGACTTCTTGGGCGCATCTGGCTACCTCGTCATTTATCACCTGAAAATCAAAGGAATCGGCTTGTGAGAGCTCTGATGTGGCAGTTTCCAGCCTCCGAAGCTTATCTTCTGGGCTTTCTGTGCCCCGCTTATCCATCCTTGCCTCAAGTTCTTCAAAACTAGGAGCATTCACAAAAACCAAAAGTGCCTCCGGGAAAGTCTTCTTGACTTGAAAAGCTCCCTGCACATCAATTTCGAGAACCACATTCTTGCCCTCGGAAAGCGCCTTCTCTACCGGCAACCTAGGTGTGCCGTACCTGTACTGGCCATGAACGGTGGCCCACTCAAGTAGCTCATTTGATTGCTGCATCTTTGAGAACTCGTCTTCGCTCACGAAACGATATGACTTTCCTTCTATTTCACCAGGACGGGCGCTTCTCGTGGTGGCTGAGACCGAGAGCTCATAATCTTTGTTCTGTTCGATGATGTAGCTAGCCAATGTTCCTTTACCCACAGCAGACGGCCCGGAAAGTACAACTAACTTTGCGTTCATCGCGAAAGCCCAATCTCTAATTCTGCTTTCGCGTTCTGCACTCGTTCTCGTAAACCAACCGGTGACTCCCCCGCCACAGATCTAGAAACGCTAAAAATTGTCACTTCAGCAAGTTCTCCAAAAATTGACCGTGCCTGCGAAAGCTTTGCACCCTGAGCACCAAAACCTGGTGCCAGTATGGGAGTGTGAATAAGTTTCTTGGGATCGATAGCCATGTCAATTAGATTAGCCTGCGCGCCGATGACCAAACCAACCGAACCCATAGATTCCTTATTGAAACCAGCAGCATATGAGGCAACGTTGCTTGCAACGCTTCGTTGATTCTCAGAAACAGAAGACTGCAGAACTTTGCCCTCCGGATTGGAGGTTGCTGCAAGGAGAAATACTCCCTTTGAATTGCTCGACGCAAATGCAATCGTCTCGCCAAGAGATTCTGACCCCAAATATGGTGAGACGGTAACAGCGTCTGCTACAAATGGTCCTTCAGTTGATAGCCAGGCCCTAGCGTAGCCATCCATAGTGCTTCCGATGTCTCCTCGCTTGGCATCAGCTATGACCATGTAACCCGCTTCCGAGGCTCGAACAAGCACCCGTTCTAAAGCGGCAAAGCCAACAGAGCCAAACTGTTCAAAGAATGAAACCTGCGGTTTCAAAACACCAATTTCGCCAAGGCAGATATCCATGATTTGCATGCAGAATTGCTCGGCCCCAGCAGCGGTTTCGGCAAGGCCCCATTGTTTCAGTTGTTCCCCACTCGGGTCCATGCCAACACAAAGCTGGCCACTTGTGGCGAATGTTTTGACAAGGCGCTCTCCGAAACTACTTGGCAAGAGCGGCCTTTCTGTCTTGCGCATATTCTTGCAATGATCGAACTGCGAACGGACCTGCTATTACAGACTCAAAGGAGCCGATAGCCGAGCTTAGTTGCGCAATGGTTGTAAATATCGGTTTGTCAGCTGCCGTAGTGGCCGCTCGAATTTCGTAACCATCTCGTCTTGCCGCAGCACCGGTAGGGGTGTTAATCACAACATCAACCTGGCCCGCTGTTATCAGTTCAACGATTGTTGGACCAAGGGTTTCGGAAGAACCTTGGCTGTGCTTGCGCACAGAAGTAGCTGTCACCCCATGTTTTTCAAGAATTTGGGCGGTTCCCTCAGTCGCAAGAATCCCGAAACCTAACTGAGCCAATCTTCTAATCGCTAGAAGCATCTGTGGCTTATCTCTGTCGGCAACAGACACAAAGATTTTTCCTGACTTTGGAAGGGCACTTCCAGCTGCAGCCTGCGACTTAGCGAATGCGGTTGGGAA
>JAIOXP010000002.1:0-73326 GCA_021741705.1 Rhodoluna sp.
AACAATCTCTTCGGCCTTGATACCGGCGCGGTTATAAACCTTTGAAAGCAATTGGTTTTTCTGAGCCAGGGCTGCTTCGACTTTCTGGCGAAGAATGCTCTCGTCGAATAGATCTTGGACTCTAATTCCCAGACGTCCAACTTTGTCACCGTAGGTGGGTCCGATGCCGCGGCCGGTTGTTCCGATAGCGCGCTTTCCCAAAAAGCGCTCCGAGACTTTATCAATCGTTACGTGGTAAGGAGTAATGATGTGTGCGTTGGCAGAAATCTTCAGCTTGGAAACATCGACGCCTTTTTCAATTAGGCCATCTAGTTCCTTGATTAGAACGCCAAGGTCAATTACGACACCGTTACCAATTACTGGAATTACTCCGGGTGTGAGAATGCCGCTAGGCAGAAGGTGCAAAGCGAACTTCTTGTCCCCGATAACGACTGTGTGTCCGGCGTTGTTTCCGCCTTGGTATCTAACTACGTAGTCGACTCGATCTCCGAGTAAGTCTGTGGCTTTGCCCTTGCCTTCGTCGCCCCACTGGGCGCCAACGAGGACTATTGCAGGCACGAGAAAATCCTACCAGCTGCTATCTTTTGGCCTTCTGGGGGCTAAAACTAGGACCCGAATTTGTGTTGGGTGATCCAAGCGTGCATCGTGATGGCTGCTGCCGCACTGGCGTTTATGGACCTGGTGGAGCCGTACTGGGTGATCTCCACCACATCTTTTGACGCTTTTATTGCTGCCTCTGACAAACCAGGGCCTTCTTGACCAAACAACAAAACACAGCTTTTCGGAATTTGATAGCTTTCGAGCTGCTTGCAGCCAGGCACATTGTCGATTGCAATTATCGGCAACGCCTTGCCACTGTTAGCTGTTGCTGCCCAGGCTACGAAGTCCTCGACGGTTGGGTGGTGCTTGATGTGCTGGTAGCGATCGGTGACCATGGCACCGCGCCGGTTCCAACGTCTGTTTCCGATGATGTGAACTTCGGCTGCTAGAAACGCATTTGCAGTTCGAACAATCGATCCAATGTTTAGATCGTGCTGCCAGTTCTCAATGGCAACATGGAAGCTGTGTCTTTTGGAATCTAAGTCGGCAACGATGGCTTCCATGGACCAGTAGCGATATTTGTCTACTACGTTTCTGGTGTCACCATTAGCTAGCAATTCTGGATCGTATTTTGCGGCTTCAGGACCTGTAGGTAAATCGCCAACCCAAGGACCCACTCCCCAAGTGGTTTGTTCTGCTACGAAATCAGAATCTTCGGGCTGCACCTAAACTGCCTCAATCTTTTGCGCTTGGTCTAGTTGAATGTTTGCTTTGTTGAACGAGACAAATACTGACAAGAGAAGAACCAAGATTGCTAGGAACAAATAGACCGGCTGGACACCAAACGCATCAACGGCCAGGCCTACGCCAACAGCGGTAAGCATTGGTCCAGCACTCCAAATGGTCATTTCGATTCCAAAAACCCTTCCTCGCATACTTTCAGGAATGACTCTTTGAACGACTGTGTTGAGCATTGGCATCAGCGGTCCCCAACTAAAGCCAAGAACGGCTCCTGCTGCGAGCATGATCGGCATTGGAGGAATAAAAGACATAACTAGCACTGAAAGCCCAAGACCTATGAAGCCGAATTTCAAAATTGTTGAATAGCTCAGATATTTTTGAAGAGTCTCGAAAAGTAATGCACCAAGAACAGAAGCTCCAGCCATCGTTGAAATCAAGATTCCAAGTCCAGTTGCATAATCCAGCGCGTTGAAATGGGCCGGGAGAATAACCATCTCGGTCGGAAGATAAATCATTGCAAGAGTCAAAACAAAGCTCATACCTATCAACACAGCTGGGGTTTGCGATATCGTCTTGATGCCAAGAGCGGTATCGCGAAGCAAGCTTCCAGTTTCAGATACACCTTCACCTCGGTGCTCAACAGTGTTGATCAGCATGGCTGAAATTGAAGATAGAGCGGAAAACACTGCCACCACTATGAACACATCGTAAGGACCGATTAACGCAATGAAGGCAGCTCCCACCGCAGGACCAATGGCAAAACCGGTTGCAAAAACCGCTTCGTGAATTGAGTTTGCGCGCTCTAGGGAAATTCTTGCCGGTCCTGCGATATCCGGAATGATTGATTTTCTCGCAGTCGAGGCTGCTGGGTTCACAATGGCCCGTGCCGTTGCAAGAACAACCAATAGTACGAATCCAATTTCAACAAAACTGTGAACAACCGGAATCAACAAAATTGCAACGGCTGAGAGACCTTCAGAAATAATCGCGCTGACTTTTCGACCAATGCGATCAACGATTGTTCCAAGTATTGGACTCAGAAATAATCCAGGAATTGCCGTAAGTGCAACAACCGCACCAGCCATTGCAGCGGAACCAGTGATTTCAAGAGCTAACCAGGGAAGGGCGATAAAGACCATGGACCCTGCGATAACGCTGGTAATATTGGACAGCTCGACAAAAATGTACGAGGCAATGCCTCGGCTACTACTCAATTTATAAACCTAATTCCTCTAACGAGATAAGTGACAGGTAACGATAGCCTTTTGCTTCGATAGCCTGTCTGGCACCGGTATTCCTATCCACCACGGTTGCAACCGCCAGAATCTTGCCGCCGGCTTTTTCCAATGCAGCGGCCGCGGTTAGTGGTGATCCCCCGGTAGTTGATGTGTCTTCAATAACAATAAGCGACTTACCAGAAACCTCTGGCCCCTCAACCTGGCGACCCATACCGTGAGCTTTTGCTTCTTTGCGAACCACAAAGGCGTCCACTGTTTTACCCATGACACTGGCTTGATGCAGCATTGCGGTGGCCACTGGATCTGCACCCATGGTTAGTCCGCCAACTGCATCAAAGTTGTTAAATCCAGCACCTTCGAGCATTTGAATCATCAGCTTCCCAATTAGAGGCGCTGCCTCATGGTGAAGAGTTGCTCGTCGAAGATCAACGTAGTAGTCAGCCTCAAGTCCGCTAGAAAGGGTCACTTTTCCGTGGACAACAGCGAGGTCCTTGATCAGTTGAACAAGTTTTGCTTTGTCGCTAGCGCTTGAAGTCATAGCTATAAGTTTAAGGAGTGAAAATAGCCACCTGGAACGTGAACTCCATAAGAACCCGTGTTGGAAGGGTATTGGCTTACCTAGAGGCCTCTGGCACCGATGTTTTGGCAATGCAAGAGATCAAATGCAAACCAGATCAGTTTCCATATGCCCCGTTTGAAGAAGCTGGCTATCAAATCACCATGCATGGACTTAATCAATGGAACGGTGTTGCATTTGCATCAAAGATTCCAGCAGAAGACATCGAAATAGGTTTTACCGGAATGCCTGGATTTGGTCCAGAAACCAAGGAAGAAGCAAGAGCGATAGCGGCTACCTTCGATGGTGTCAGGCTATGGAGTTTGTATGTTCCAAACGGTAGAACTTTGGATGATCCTCATTACACATACAAACTTGAGTGGCTTGATCGTCTAGCTGCGATTACTGCAGAAAGTTTGGAAAATGATCCTTCGACGCCTTTGGCGCTAATGGGGGATTTCAACATTGCTCCACTTGATACCGACGTTTGGGACATTAACTTTTTTGCTGGTTCCACTCATGTGTCGGCAGCCGAGCGCCAAGCTTTCGAAGCCTTCGAACAAATTGGTTTACAGGATGTTGTTCGAAAACTAATCCCGGAAGGATATACCTACTGGGATTACCAGCAACTTCGCTTTCCAAGAAATGAAGGCATGCGTATTGATTTCATTTTGGGTTCGGATTCTTTTGCCGAAAAAGTCACTGCAGCAAAGATTGAGCGAGACGAGCGAAAAGGTGAAGGTCCGAGCGATCACGTTCCGGTGCTTGTGGAGATTTCCTAATCCAAATCTGGATAAACTATCTGGCTCTCCATAAAACAACTTGAGTGGATCTGGCAGGTCTCTTGCCGGCAAGCAAGCTCTCAACACCTTGGTCACCGGCGGAGAATATTCTTGCGCCAGGACGGTTCAACATTTCATTTGCTAGCGCTTGCTCTAAATCTCTCACGCGTTTTTTGAGTTCGATGTTTTGATTTTCAAGTTCCAAAATGCGCTTGATTCCCTCTAGCGAAACTCCCTCCGTTGAGAGCCTTGCAATCTCGCGAAGCTGTGCAACATTTCGCATTGTGTACCTGCGAGATTGACCTGCGGTTCTAGAAGGTGAAACTAATCCAAGGCGGTCATATTGCCTAAGTGTTTGAGGGTGCATTAGAGCAAGCTCGGCAGCAACGGAAATCACAAAGAGCGGAGTGTTTTCATCTAGCTCAGTCATTTCCCACCTCCCCTACTTACAGCAATCCAGCTTTGGAATTAAGTTCTGCTCTTGGATCTTCTTTTGGCATTTGTTCGTCAAATTCCAAAAGAGCTTTCTTGGCTTTTTCAGATAAGTGTGAAGGGACCGCAACTTCAACTGTTGCAAGTAGGTCTCCACGGTTGTTACCAAGATCAACACCGCGGCCTTTGATGCGAAGCACACGGCCGTTTGGAATTCCAGGATGAATCTTGAGCTTCACAGGTTCTGCTCCCAGTGTTGGAACAGAGATAGTTGCGCCAAGTGCTGCCTCAGTGAAGGTAACTGGAACTACTACGCGCAAGTTGATTCCATCGCGAATAAACACTGGATGCGGTTTTACTCGAACGGTGACAATTAGATCTCCGGATGGTCCACCGTTTGGAGAAGGTCTTCCCTTGCCGCGAAGTTTGATTTTTTGACCATCAACAACTCCGGCTGGAATCTTCACGTTCAAAGATTCCATTCCTTGCAGGCTCAGCTTGATTGTTGCGCCCTTGATGGAATCGATAAAGTCAATCGAGGTTCTTGCTGTTAGGTCAATCCCTGCAGTTGGACCAAAATCGAATCCTCCGAAGCCACCACCGAAGCCGCCACCTCGGCCGCCAAAGATGTTTGAGAAAACATCTTCGAATCCCCCGCCAGCGCCTTGACCGCCGGAAGTGAATCTCGCACCTGAGCCCATGGCCTTGATTGCGTCATACTCCTTGCGCTGTTCGGCATCGGACAAAACCGAGAATGCCTCGCTGATCTCTTTGAACTTGGCTTCAGCCTTGGCATCGCCTGGATTGGAGTCAGGGTGATACTGCCTAGCTAGTTTTCGGTAGGTCTTTTTGACATCAGATTCGGAAGCGTCTTTGGGTAGGCCAAGCGTCTGATAGAAATCCTTCTCAAACCAGTCTTGGCTAGCCATGGGTTAATCCTGCTCCGGAACCAGCACTGAGACCATCGCTGGGCGAATAAGTCGGTCATCAATCATGAATCCCGCCTCAACTACCTCGTTGATGGTGGGTTCTGTCACGTCTTTGCTTGGAACTTGGGCTAGAGCGTTGTGTATTTCTGGATCAAACTTTTCGCCCTTTACGGCAAATTTCTTCAGGCCAAACTTGTCACCAGCACTTCGAATCTTGGTAACTACCGCCATAAACGGTGTTCCCTCAAGATCGCCGTGCGCTTCTGCACGCTCCAAATCATCAAGTGCTGGCAGCAGGGATCGAAGCACTTCAACTATTGCTGAGTTTCTTGCCTGATCTCTGTCGCGCTCAACCCTGGCTTTGTAGTTTACGAATTCTGCCTGTAGACGCTGCAAATCAGCAAGAAGCTCAGCTTCTTTGCTTATTGGTCCGGTTTGCTCAACTAAGTCAGCTAACTCCTGATCGATCGGGTCCGAATTTTCATCGGACCCGACCTGATCGGAAGTTTCGTTCTCGGTTGGCTCTAGGTTTTCCTCGGCCATTACTTCTTCTCGGCGGCTGGCTCGTCGTCGACTACTTCAGCGTCAACAACATCTTCGCTGGACGCTTCTGATTCAGCCGGAGCATCCTCTGAAGTGTTTGCGTAAATTGCTTCGCCTAGTTTCTGAGCAGAGGTAGCTAGCTTTTCGTTAGCACTCTTGATTGCATCAATGTCGTCGCCAGCAAGTGCTGTCTTTAGAGCATCGATGTCTGCTTGAACTTCGGTCTTTACCTCTTCAGGAAGTTTGTCATCGTTATCCTTGATGATCTTCTCGGTTTGGTAAGCCATCTGCTCGGCGGTGTTCTTTAGGTCCTGCTCTTCACGACGCTTCTTGTCTTCAGCAGCGTGCTCTTCGGCTTCTTTAACCATGCGCTCGATGTCTTCTTTCGCAAGTGAGGATCCACCTGTGATTGTCATCGACTGCTCTTTACCGGTTCCCTTGTCCTTGGCGGACACGTGAACGATTCCGTTGGCGTCGATGTCGAAAGTAACTTCAACCTGAGGAATACCGCGCGGTGCTGGTGCGATACCGGTTAGTTCGAAGTTTCCAAGAGACTTGTTGTCCCTGGTGAACTCGCGCTCACCCTGGTAAACCTGAATCGAAACCGAAGGCTGGTTGTCATCGGCGGTAGTGAAGGTTTCGCTTCGCTTGGTTGGAATTGCAGTGTTGCGCTCAATCAGCTTGGTCATGATTCCACCCTTGGTTTCAATTCCAAGAGCTAGTGGAGTCACGTCGATAAGCAGAACATCTTTACGCTCACCTTTTAGAACACCGGCCTGGAGTGAAGCACCAACTGCAACAACCTCATCTGGGTTTACTGCCTTGTTTGGTTCTTTTCCTCCGGTTAGCTGCTTTACCAAGTCGGTAACCGCTGGCATACGAGTTGATCCACCAACCATCACAACGTGTGCGATGTCGGCAACTTTTACACCCGCTTCTTTGATTACGTCGTTGAAAGGTTTCTTGGTGCGCTCTAGTAGATCAGCGGTCAGCTGCTCGAACTGTGCACGAGTAATTGTCTCGTCCAAGTTGGCAGGTCCATTTTCAGTTAGAGACAAGTATGGAAGTTGAATGTTTGCGGTGGTGGACTGAGAAAGTTCCTTCTTTGCCTGCTCCGCTGCTTCCTTTAGTCGCTGCAAAGCGATCTTGTCTTTGGCAACATCGACACCGGTGGTGTCTTTGAACTTCTTGACTAGGTGGTCAACGATTCTCTGGTCCCAGTCATCTCCACCTAGACGGTTGTCACCGGAAGTTGAGCGAACTTGAATGGTTGAGAAGTCATCGTCTTTTCCGACCTCAAGTAGAGATACGTCGAATGTTCCACCACCAAGGTCAAACACCAAGATCAATTCATCTTGCTGACCTTTATCTAGTCCGTAGGCCAAAGCAGCTGCGGTTGGCTCGTTGATGATGCGAAGAACGTTTAGTCCCGCAATCTCACCGGCTTCCTTAGTTGCCTGACGCTCGGCGTCGTTGAAGTAAGCCGGAACCGTGATTACGGCGTCGGTTACGGATTCACCCAGGTAAGTCTCGGCGTCTCTTTTGAGCTTGGACAGAATCCTGGCTGAGATCTCCTGAGCGGTGTAATTCTTGTCATCGACCTTGAACTTCCAGTCGGTGCCCATGTGCCTCTTTACAGAGGCAATGGTGCGGTCTACGTTGGTGACGGCCTGGCGCTTGGCGGTCTCGCCCACCAGAACCTCTCCGTCTTTGGTGAAAGCCACGATGGAAGGTGTGGTTCTAAAGCCCTCAGCGTTGACGATAACCGTTGGTTCTCCACCTTCTAGTACTGAAACTGCGCTATTGGTGGTTCCTAGGTCAATACCCACTGCACGTGCCATGCTTGTTTTCTCCTTGTATTTACTGGTGTATCGGGGTTGAGGACCCAAACTTGAGCCTCATTGACTCAAGTTTCACAAACTCTTTCAAATTTGTCAAGTATTTTTCAAAAACTTGAGTCGCGCCTGCTCAAGTTCAACAACAGGGATCTGTTCACGCCGAATTTTCCGCCTTATAGGCGGAAACTGGCCATGCTTGCGCTACCTTGTTGCCATGACAAACACATCTGGAAACTCAAAGACCCGACTACCTAAAACCAAGCTTGGCCAGAAGGGCACCTTCGCCTGGGCCCTGTGGGACTGGGCAGAGCAGCCCTATCCCACCATCATGCAGACCTTCATCTTCCCGGTCTACTTAGCCTCCGCGGTGGCGGAGGCCGGCACCAATGCCGATGCGCTGCTGGGTATCGCAACCGGTATTGCGGGCTTTGTCCTGGCGGTAGTCGCCCCGATTCTTGGTCGTCGCTCCGACATTGGTGGGCGCAGAAAGTTCTGGCTGATGACTAACACTTACGTGTTGGTTGGAATCATGATCGCCAGCTTCTTTGTCGAGCCCAAGGCAGAGTTCCTACTGTTTGGTCTAGTTCTTTATGGACTGGGTTCCATTGTTCAAGAGACAGCTTTTATCAACTACTACGCGATGCTTAGATCCGTTTCGTCTCCAACTACCATTGGTCGAATCTCAGGCTACGCATGGGGATTGGGTTACCTCGGAGGAATCATCTTGCTTGCTGTTGCGCTATTTGGTTTCGTGTTGCCAGGAACAGTGTTTGGTGTTCCCGCTACTGACGGATTAGAAGTTAGAACTGTCTTCTTGTTCTGTGCAGTTTGGACTCTAGTTTTCTCTATCCCACTACTTCTGAGGGTTCCTGAAATTGAAGGAAAGAAAAATGCACCCAAAGAAAGTATCTTTGCTTCCTACGGCAAGTTATGGGGGCAACTAAAGAGCCTATACAAGCAAGCACCAGACACTTTCAAGTTCTTGATTTCCTCTGCTGTTTACCGTGATGGTCTAGCTGGTGTCTTCACCTTTGGAGCAGTGCTTGGATCCCTTGCTTTTGGTTTCACTCAAACCGAGATCATCATCTTTGGTATGGGGGCGAACATAGTCGCTGGAATTGGAGCTGTGATTGGCGGTCGTATTGACGATGTCGTTGGATCACGAAACGTTATTGCGGCTTCCCTAATCGGCTTGATAATCGCTGGATTTGGTGTTTTCTTGTTTGCAGACGCCGGACAGATAACCTACTGGATTGGTGGCTTGGCGCTTTGCTTGTTCGTAGGCCCAGCACAGGCTTCCTCTAGAACTTTCGTCTCAAGGTTCGCTCCTGAGGGTCGCGAAGGTGAAGTGTTTGGTTTGTATCAGACCACTGGTCGCGCAATAAGCTTCCTATCGGGTTTATTCTGGGCAACCGCAATCACAATTGCAGCAGTGGTTACCGGAGAAGAAAACACAACTATTTACGGTGTGTTGGGTCTGATGGTAATTCTGGTTGTTGGATTGGCGCTGCTACTTAGAGTAAATCCAAACCCGAAGGTTAGTTACTCTAGCTAGTTTTCTAGCGGAGCAGAACCAACATCTGTTCTATAGAAGTTTTTGTAACTTCTAGAAGCTGTTGGTCCGCGCTGGCCTTGATATCTTGATGAGTACTTCTCGCTGCCGTAAGGATGCTCTGAAGGTGATGTCAGCTTGAAAAAACATAGCTGACCGATCTTCATTCCTGGCCATAGCTTGATTGGCAACGTTGCAACGTTTGATAGCTCGAGAGTTACGTGACCTTTGAAACCCGGGTCAACAAATCCTGCTGTTGAGTGAGTTAGCAGCCCAAGTCTTCCAAGAGAGCTTTTTCCTTCTAACCTTGCTGCAACATCGTCTGGCAGTGTCACAAACTCATAAGTTGAACCAAGCACAAATTCTCCGGGGTGCAAGATAAACGGTTCGGTAGGGTCGACTTCGATAAGACGAGTTAGCTCGTCTTGCTGCTCGGCAGGATCGATGAATGCGTACTTGTGATTGTCAAACAATCTAAAGAATCGGTCTAATCGAACATCGATTGAGCTTGGCTGGAGTAAACCCATCTCGAGAGGGTCCAGGCCAATAAGCCCCGCTTCGATACTTGCGCGTATATCGCGATCTGACATCAGCATTGCTCTAGATTACTGCCTCGCCAAGCGTTGCTAGGGTAATAACTACCGGGAAAGGAATCACTATGTTCGGTCACGAAGTGCGCGCCAGAATCTATTTCGTCCTAGCTGGCATCGGGCTAGTTACCGCCTGGTGGTTTAACGCAATCGCCTCTATCGAGGGTCAGGACTACATAAAGGCCTGGTTTGGTTCCGCTGTGGACTGGGTGCTCTCGCTGGATCTACTTATTGTGATTTTGGCTCTAGTTGTTTTCATGCTCTACGAAGCAAAGAAGCTTGGCATGAAGCGAGTATGGCTGTATTTCTTAGCTTCTGGGATAACCGCGATGGCATTTACTTTTCCGCTGTTTATGGCCTTCAGGGAACTTCGCAAGCAAAAGATTGCCATGGCCTTTGGAAAGCTCGAGACCTTTACAGTTGACAACCACCGCGTTGATGTTTGGGTTCCAGAGAAAGTTGTCTCCTACACGCCGATACTGATGATGCACGATGGCAAGAATGTCTTTGATCCAAGGACTGCCTCTACCAATACGCCTTGGAGAATCCTGGATGCCCTTAGAGACAAGAGAATCAAGGCTGATCCACAACCGCTTATTGTTGCCGTTCATGGCCTAGGCCCTGGCACCAGAATGCTGGAACTTGCTCCAAAGGAAATAGTCGAAGCGCATCCAGACATCTTTGACAACCTGCCTCTTGAATACAAACCAATTCATAAAACCTCTATGAACGGTGAATACAACGTTTTACTTGCCGAAAAGATACTGCCGATGGTTCTGGAAAAATACGGCATCGAGCATCAGATGGAACGAACTGCAATCGCTGGGGGTTCGATGGGGGGGCTTGCTTCCCTGTACTTGATGAGCAAATACCCACATCTTTTCGGAGCAGCGCTTTGCTTCTCAACGCACTGGATTATCGGCCACGAATACATGTCGCAAGAACTTCCCAAGTATCTTCCAAATCCTGGCAAACACAAGATCTATACCGACAGTGGAACCGAAGGTTTGGATTTGTTCTATCCTCCCTTTCACAACAAAGCCATCAAGGGTTTTGAAGCTAGGGGATATGTTCGAGATAAAGACTTAATGTTTGGAATATTTCCTGGAACCGCCCACGAGGAAAGCGACTGGGCAGCACGGCTTCATCAGCCAATCAACTGGTGGCTGCTGGGCTAGAAAAGCTTTTCAACCGGTGCGGTCTTAACTCCGCTCATGAACCTGACCACGTCTTTATCAACCATGACATCTTGTTGCCTTATGGCGCGAGTCAAATACAGCCCTTCCAAAGAGCGAATTCGAGATAGCGCTACGTAGGTTTGCCCAGGACTAAAAGCTCCTCGACCAAGATCAATAACTGCCTCGTCGTAAGTTTGCCCTTGAGATTTGTGAATGGTTACTGACCAAGCAAGCCTCAAGGGAATCTGTTGATACTCCGCCAGAGGAATAGTTACTAGCACTTCTTTCACGCGACCAGTTTCTTCATCAAATTCTTCGTCAATTTCGTAACGAACTTTTTCCCAAGTTGCCTTCCCAACATCTAATCGTTCGCCATCAACTTCTACAACCACTCCACCACTAGATGGCATGTCAACTACTTTTCCAATAGTTCCATTGACCCAGCGTCGAACTAATCCGTCGGAAGTTCTTTTGCCGTCATCGTTTTTTATGAACATAACTTGGGCACCAACTTTTAGTTCAAGTAAAGGCTCCGCTGGAAGTGTTCTTCCAAATGCACTTTCATCACTTGCACTATAAATCGCTTCAAAGGTCTTTGGTTTGGTCGTGAGCAAATTCATTCGCTCTTTGTTTGTTTTGTCAACGCTTGCATTTATCGTCGCCAGACGAATGATCTCCTCGTGAGAGGGGAACCTGTTTCCGGCAGCATTCAAGGTGTCGAGCATGTGCTGCTCGACTTCACCAACTCGAATCGCATTCAAAATAGTTTTGAAATCTTCGTCCGACTGACGGAAGATTTCGCCAAGCTCGAATCTTTCTAGGGAATCTTCGCGCCAGACTTTTGCATCGAAAAACCAAATGGATTGGTAGTTCTCGCTCATGTAGTTTCGCTCTTCATTGTTTCCTGGAACCGGCGATAGCTGATACGGATCTCCGAACATAACAACCTGCGCTCCACCAAAAGGGAGCTTCCTTCGACCCCTGGCAATTCCCATGGCTCTGGAGATTGCGTCCATCAAATCGGCATTGACCATCGAGACTTCGTCGATGATCAAAACATCCAAAGCCGCAAGAACTTCTCTGGTTCGTTTGTTCATGTGCCGTGCGAGATCTTGATCGGCCAGAATTCCAAAGGGAAAACCAAATAGCGAGTGAATGGTTACTCCGCCAACATTTAGCGCCGCAACACCAGTTGGAGCACACACAGCAACATTTTTTTGGGTGTTCTCAACCAGGTAGCTAAGCAGGGTTGATTTTCCGGTTCCAGCTCGGCCGGTAATGAAGATGTTGTTTTCAGACTGTTCGATGTAATCGAAAAGGTTCTGTTGCTCAACAGAGAGTGTCACAGATTGCATCTAGGGCCTTTGGTTGATGCGATCTAGCATCTGGTTGTAACTATCTAGGTCTTTGTTGCCGCTTCGATCAGAAGCGCGGTCTAATCTGACCGAATCTCTTCGGTCTGATTTGAACCATTGCCAAGACACAATTATCGCGAGCGCGATGGTTGGAAGCTCGCCAATTGCCCAAGCGATTGCTCCACCGTTTTGCTGATCTTCCAATGGAGGAAGACCCCAGGTGCGACCCATAGCGCCAAACCAATCAGGAAGCAGTAATCCAGACCCTGTCATCAGAGCAAGTCCAAAGAAGGCGTGGAAGGCCATTACGAGTATGAGAGTAATAATCCGAAACGGATAGCCAACTCTGGCAGGTCCTGGATCAATGCCAATAAGCGACTGAACAAACAGGTAGCCGGTGATCAAGAAATGAATAATCATCCACTGGTGCCCGATGTGTTCGCGGGTGGCCCAATCAAAAATAGGCGTGAAGTAGAAAATCACCAAGGAGGCCGCAAAGTTGACTGCCGCGAAAGCAGGGTGAGCGATAAACATCGCTGGCTTGGTGTGAACAGCCCAGAGCACCCACTCCCTAACTCCCCTAGATTCATCCGTCCTTTTATGAACTGCCCTCATCAATAGAGTCACTGGTGCCCCTGGCACCAGCAGCACCGGTATCGCCATCGTCAGGCTCATGTGAGCGATCATGTGAACGCTAAATAGATACTCCTGATAGGCGTTCAAGGCACCGCTGGTTGTATAGATCAGTAGCAGCATGCCTGCCAGCCAAGAAACCGTTCTAGCTAACGGCCAGCTATCCCCGCGGAGCTTTAGAACCCTTACGCCAAGAAGATATGCCCCCATCGCAGCCAGGGCAATTACTAGCCAGAGAATATCGACCTTGGTGACGGTCAAAAAAGTCTCGAGGGTCAGTTCCGGTGGAAGCATCTCGCCAGTAAGAAACTGAGCTGGGGTTGGAACCACAAATTCCCCTTGCTCAACTGGGGGCGCGGTTCGAGCAAGAGCGGTGCCTGTGCCAACAGCCAAGCCCATAACCGATATCTCAAGAAGCGCTAACTTGAAGAACGAACCCCTCTGGTCAATCTTTTGAAGTATCCCTCTGCGATAGATCGCACCAAATACTCCAAGGGCAATCAATAGCCCAGCCTTTAGTATCAAGAGTGCCCCGTAAGGACTTGCCAAACTTTCAAAACTTGGCAGTCGGACATAACTAGATCCAATGCCCGATATGGCAACCAGCGCAAAGCTTGCTAACGCCAGTGAGGAATATCTCAAAGCCATCGGCTTGGAATTTCCTTGAAGTTCGGGGCGAATGGAAAACAAGGCAATTAGGCCCCCAACCCAGATCACAATTCCAACTAGGTGCATGAGCAAAGAGTTCACCGCTAGCGAGTGATTCTCTGTTCCCGAAGCGTGGCCAATAAGGGCTAGGGGAATCAAGCTAGCGAGTCCCAGAGCCGCCGTGAGGGCGGTTCCGGTGAGGGAGCTAACCATCAGTGCCAATGTTGCAATCGCGAGCGCTGCCAGGATATTTAGCCCAAATGAAATACCCAGCTCAATTTCGGTTGCATAAACCAGCAAGCCCTGGCTAAAGCTGGGCTCTAACGAAAAGCTCGCTCCAGACACTGAGATGAAACTCAGTAGAAAGTGTGCGGAACCTATAAGGACCCAAGCGGCAGCGGAAATAGCCGACAAGTTCAAGAGCTTGCGTAAAACAGCGGATTTATCGTTGGCCGCGAAGGCCGCCAAAACCATTGTCCCGATGGCCATAGCCATCGCTAGATTCATAAGGCCTTTAGCTATTGGGGTTCCGTAGCGAACTATTGGACCTGGATCAGAAAACTGCAGTGGGTCGGCGCCGCCGCCGATTGCTAGCCCAAACATGATTGCAACCAACAGGCCGGAGACAGCGACCAAGATGGCAGCTAGGAAGCGGTTTTGAAGTAAGGTCACCTTTTAAGCTTAGGTAAAAACTTGCCGGTTTTATCCGCGTAGCTTGCGTAGTCAACGTATCTTGCGCGAAGTAGTTGCTCTTCAAAACTTGCCTTGTAATTGAGCAGAAAAACAAGGGCTATGAAAAACAACAGGTGCGGAAACAAGCCACCACCTAGGGCCATTGCCAAACCAATAGCTAGCAGGCCCGTGTAAATGGGGTGCCTAGCAAATCGATACAAACCATCAGTAACTAACACGCCTTGTTTAGCTGGCATTGGATGGGCGGTAAGCGATTTTCCAAGGGCTATGAAAGAAAGGCCAAGAATCACAAGCCCCATGGCTAGCAGCACTGCGATAGCGATAGTTACCGTGAGCGTAAAGGGCCCGTAGTTGATTGAGTTTGCTGGGTACAAAATCAGCAACCCAAGCAGTATGAATTGGCCAATAACCAGGAGGTTGCCTTTTAGCGAGTTGTTCATTGCCTAGCCTTTTGATTGAAAGTAATGAAAAAGGCACCGACCGGAGCCGATGCCTTTTTCTTCAAGAATGTAAGTTACTTGACTGAAGCCTTTAGCTTGGAGCCTGCAGATACCTTTACGGTGTTTGAGGCTGCAATCTGGATAGTTGCACCAGTCTGTGGGTTACGGCCCGCACGTGCTGCACGGAAGCCCTTCTCCACTGATAGCCAACCTGGAATGGTCACTTTGGTGCCCTTCCTGATTTCCTTGGCAATAGTGTCAAACATTGCGTCAACAATGCGGTTTACGGCAGCCTGTGACTCGCCAGTGCTATCTGCGATTGCAGCTACTAGTTCGCTCTTGTTCATGTGGTCCTCCTGGACGATCTCTACGTGACTTGATGTCCGAATCAATCTAACGGCGGCCTATTGGCCTGGACCCTTTATTTCGAGACGGCGTGTTGCTATGGCTAAAAACTACCAGCTGGACTTGGTAATGCCAGGCAACTCGCCTCGGTGCGCCATATCGCGGAATCTGATGCGGGAAACGCCAAATTTGGCCAAAACTCCCCTTGATCTTCCGTCGATTGAGTCACGGTTACGAAGTCTTACCGGGGAAGCGTTCCTTGGGAGCTTCTGAAGGCCTAGGCGAGCTTCCTCGCGCTGGGCATCGGTGGAATTAGGGTCTACTAGGGCCTTTTTCAGGGCTAGACGCTGTTCGGCGTAGCGCTCGACCACGATCTTGCGCTGTTCGTTACGGGCAATCTTGCTTTTCTTGGCCATTTTTAGCGCTCCTCGCGAAATTCGACGTGCTTGCGCACAACAGGGTCATACTTTTTCAAAGTAATGCGGTCTGGGTCATTACGACGGTTCTTCTTGGTTACATAGGTGTATCCGGTGCCAGCAGTTGAACGCATCTTGATGATTGGACGGATGTCCTTTTCTTTGGCCATTTAGCTGTCCTTAGATCTTCTCGCCGCGGGCAAGCATTTCGCTAACCACAGACTCGATGCCACGAGCATCGATGACCTTGATTCCGCGAGCGGATAGTTGCAAAGTTACGTTTCTCTTTAGAGAAGGAACGAAGTAAGTCTTCTTCTGGATGTTTGGGTTAAAGCGGCGCTTGGTTTTGTTCTGAGCGTGCGAAACGGCATGGCCAAACTGTGGTTTGGTCTCAGTTACCTGGCAGTAAGCTGCCATTTGTTCCTCCTACTGGGCAAAACAAGCCAAAATCAAGAAAATTTGCTTGAAAGCTTTTATTTGATTTGTGAATAAACCCTCACAACTCATGCCAGTCTAGGCCAATTTCTGACCTGTTTGCAACTTTTTTCTAAGGTCTAGAGCCCTGACCTAGGTCTTGAGGCAGTGATCTGGGTGAGTAGCTTTTGCCAAGAATGAAGGGTTTTGTCGGGGCCAGCCGATTTGGCCCAATTAACCGCCTCGATCGAGAGTTTCGAGGCTAACTTTAGGTCGCCAAGGACCTTAGTTATTGCAGCAGCCAGGGCATCAATGTCGCCACTTGGCACCAATAGGCCCGAGTGCCCATCGGAAATCATTTCTGGTGGTCCGTACGAGATCTCATAAGAAATCGATGGGCAGCCAAGAGCCATGGCCTCTGCGATGGCCAGGGACTGGCCCTCGTAGCTGCTTGTAAGGATATGACAAATAGCTGTGCGAGCTTGCTCGCGCGCATTTTCCCGGTAGCCATGCAAGGTGACTTTATCTTCGAGCCCTAATGAACCAATCAGCTTCTGGAGTTGATCTTTTTCTGGTCCGTCACCGTAAATGTCTAACTTGGCTTGGGGAAGTGATTGAGCAACTTTCTGCCAAGCCAAAATCGCGTGATCAACTCTTTTCACAGCAACAAGTCGCGTGATCATGATTGCGCGAAGCGGCTTCATGGAATTTCCGCTGGCAATAGCATCCAAAATGCTTTCTGAATCTGCCGGAATAGCTGGCGGATTTGGAATCACAAAACTTACCATCTCTGTTTTACCTAAGCGCTTTTCAACATCCAAGCTCTGTTGCTCGCTCAACCAAACCACGGCGTCGTATTTGTGCGCAGCACTAAGCCATTCGCTCCAGATTTTATCCATCGGGCTGTCCCAGTTATGCGGAGCTTGGGTATGTGAGCTATGAACGGTATGAACTAGATACGCACCCTTATACCCAAGAAAGAGCTCACCCACCTGTCTAGCTTCAGCAATTGCAACAATGGGAGCAGCAGGTTTTAGTTCACGAGTTTGCGAAACTACCACATCCCACCAAGCCCGATACAAAGCTCCAAAACCAGCAAGGCCGCCAACACGAGTTGCACTCTGTTTGTTGTCAGCAGTTTCAAACACATCGATAACTATCGGAGCTCGCCACCAATCAGCTTGCTCCAAAAACGGCAATCTAAAAAGCAGCGAGCCGCTGTTGTCAAAAAAGTCTGTATAGGAAATTGCCCCGTTCGAGTTTCGCGATACCAGTCGCCATGGAACTCCTTGGTGATCAAGTTCAACTTCGCCGGCAACTACTTCTTTGTTGGGAGTTGTGTTTTCAAGCGATGGTTCTGCTGCCTTTCGAAGAATGTCCGGTGATCTGCGAACTTCTTCTAGAAAGTTTCGAATTTTGGTTTTGTCAGTGGCTAACCCAATCGCACGAAACTTATCCAAGAAAGGCTGGGGGTTGGGGTGAAGATCAACCGTGACAAGAGTCACTGGCAATCCAGAACTTGAAAGAAGCATTGCTCGTTGAAGAGTGGAAACGGTATGCCCACCGTCCAATCCAGGGCGAAGCCGACTGGTCAATACAAGAACAGCGGCGTCCGTAGTTTCCGACATGCTCGAATCCTAACAAACCTCAATAAGTTGCCGTATTGAAAGAAACTACTTTGCAAGTCTCTTTCTACAACTAGAGCAGTCGCCAAAGATATCAATCACGTGACTCGAGTTGGAAAAACCGTGCTCTTTTGCAACCTGGTCAGCCCAGGATTCAAGTTTGTTCGCTTCGATTTCGACAGTCTTGCCGCAGTTTCGGCAAATCAAGTGATGGTGATGTCCACCACCGCAGGCTCGATAAAGCATCTCGCCATCGTTAGATTGCAAGGAGTCTGCTTCACCGACTGAAACCAAATCACTTAGCGCACGGTAAACAGTTGCCAGACCGATTGCTGGGCCTTTGTCTTTGAGTGATGAATGTAGTTGTTGCGCAGAACAAAAACCTGCTGATTCGGAAAGCGCTTCCTTGACTGCGGATTTTTGCCAAGTATTGCGCTTTATCCCTTGTGGCATTTACTTCACCGCTTTCCAAGACTTAGATTTTTCAATAACTCTGGCAACCAAATAGATTGCAAAAGACAAAGTTGTAACGTACGGGCTAATTGGTAACCCGCCACCAAGGGCTAGCAATATTCCCCCCACTACAGATGCCACGGCAAAGCTAACACTTAGAACCGGAACCAAAACTGGGGAGGAAGTTAGTCTAAGGGCGGCGGCAGCTGGTGTAACAAGCAAAGTCATTACAAGCAGTGCTCCAACTACCTGAACTGATGCCGCTACCGCCAAGGCCAGTAACAACATAAAAACAATTCCAAGAGTCTTGGTAGGGACCGCTCTAGCTTCAGCAACTTCCAGATCCAAGCTGGCAAAAGATAGTGGTCGCCAGATAACCAGCAAGGCGCTCACCACAACAACAGAGGTGGCGATAAGCCAGAACACTTGCGGGTCATCAACGGCAATGATTTGCCCAGTAAGCAACCCAAACTTGTTGGCTGCTCTGCCCTCGTAGAGAGCGAGTGCCAAGATGCCAATTCCAAGACCGAACGGCATCAGCACGGCAATGATTGAGTTTCTATCCTTAGCCCGAGATCCCATGATGGCAATGATGACCGCGGCAACTATCGAGCCAAGTGTTGCACCGAGTGCAATGTTTAGTCCGAATAGTAAAGCCAGCGCAGCGCCTGCAAAAGACAGTTCGCTGATGCCATGAACTGCAAAGGACATATCTCTTGTCATTACGAAAACACCAATCAGTCCACCCATAAGTCCAAGTAGTGCGCCGGCAATGAGCGAGTTCTGAACCAGCGGAATTAGCTGATCGTAATCAGAGAAGTCAAAGAGTCTGTCCATTAGATCCACTTCTCGTTCTCGTGATGATCGTGATTTGAAGAACCTAAAACCGCAATGCGTCCCTGGTTTCTTACAACATCGACATCCCGGCCGTAAAGCTTTGATAAAACATCAGATCTCAAAACCTCATCCGGAGTTCCGATTCGGAACTTTCCGTTAGCTAAATACAGCACCCTGTCGATGTAATCAAGTACCGGGTTTACATCATGTGTGACAAACAACACCGCAGCGCCACTTAGTTGGCGCTGATTGTTTATTAGTTCTGCAACAACAGACTGCTGCTTTAGATCAAGTGCGCTAAGTGGCTCATCCGCCAAGATCAACTTCGGCTTATCGATAACTGCTTGAGCAACTCGAATGCGTTGCAATTGACCACCAGAAAGTTGACCTATTGGAGTGTTCGCAATATCACTTGCTCCAACCATTTCTAAAACTTCTGCAATTCGTTTATTGGTTTTTGAAGAAGGCAGCGGCAAACCAAAGCGGTGACCATCTAGTCCCATTCGAAGTAGATCTCTAGCGCGAAGTGGTAAGCCGCTATCAGCCTGGCGATGTTGGGGGATGTAGCCAACATTTCTGGAGCCGTGACGAACCGGTTCGCCAAATAGTTCAATCGATCCAGCAGATAAAGCAAGCTGACCCAAAATTGCTTTTAGTAGCACTGTCTTTCCTGAAGCATTCGCTCCAATGACCGCAATGAACTCACCTGGTTTTACGCTCAGGTCTAGATTGCTCCAAACACTTTTTTCAGCAAAACCAAGGCTTGCGTTTTTGACCTGTAGTACGGCCTCGTTGGAAGAAGTAATTACTTTAGACCTGCCTCAATTGCGGAGATGTTTTGTTCCATCCATGCGAGATAGCCTAAACCTTCAGGCAAAAGCTCGCTCACCTGAATTACTGCTACTCCGTTAGCTTCCGCCAGTTCAACCAGTGCATCAATCTGAACCGATCCGGTCTGGACATTCACAACGAACAAGTCAACCGAGTTTGTTGAAATCAGATTCTGAATTCCCAGCAGATCTGCAGGAGACACATCCAGCTCTTCCTCAATTGCTTGAGAGAAGGACTCGGGCGTGATGTTGGTAAGACCAAGCTCGGCAAGTAGGTAGTCGGCCACTGGCTCCGATGAAATCACCTTCGCGTCAGAAACCGAACTAGCAACTGCAGCTGCACGTTCTTCGAGAGATTCGATTCCAACTAGAAACTCTTCAAGGTTGGCTGTGTATTGCGCAGCGTTGTCTGGATCCAAAGTCTTTAGCTGCTCGGCTAGTCGAGATGCAAAATCCTCCACCACGTGGAAGTCGTACCAAACGTGTTCGTTACCGTGAGCATGATCGTGGTCGTGGTCGCCTTCTTCTGCAGCGTGGTCCTCTTCTTTGCCCTCTTCGGGTAGGTAGGCATAAACAACATTGCTGTTGCCAGCGGCCTCAGCCAGGGTGTCAATAAACGAGTCATAGCCGCCGCCGTTGGCAACAACTAGATCGGCATCGTTAACAGCCAGTTGATCTCTGGCGGATGCCTCGTAGGAGTGTGGGTCTTGGGAGAAGCTATCAATTATTGAAACGACCTGAACTAGGTCCCCGCCTACCGAGGAGGCGACATCGCCCCAGACGTTGGTGGAAGAAACAATCGTTAGCCCGGCAAAGGACTCATCGGTGGCATCTGTGGTCGAATCAGTGGCTGCACAGCCTGCTAGAAGAAGGACCGTGGCGGTGGCTAGGGCAAGGACTTTAGTTTTCATACCCTCAAGATAACACTTATTGATAATGATTGTCAATAATGATAGTGAGGTCTATAGACCGTTCTTTTTCCGGAACACGGCAACAATGGCATTGGCGTGGCCATGGCCCATTTCGAATTTTGTCTTTAGGTGAGCTACTTGCTCCATGTGAGTTAGCTTGATGACTTTCTTGAGCTCTTTCATCCAGTGCTCAATTGGCTTTCCGTACTTCGCCTGAATCGAAGGAAAATATGAGGCTGGGCCAGTTACCTTTTCTGCCATTGCTTTTTCTTTCTAGTCCAGCAGTAGCGCCGGTTCTTCGATTACCGATGCTACATCTTGGACAAATCTGGACGCAACATCGCCATCCACAACTCGGTGATCGAAGGTGGCGCCAATTGTGGTCACCTGGCGAATCACAATCTCGTTGTTTACAACCCAAGGCTTTGGGCGAATCGAACCAAGCGCCACAATTGCAACCTGACCTGGGTTCAAGATTGGTGTTCCTGTGTCAACACCAAAGACACCGATGTTGGTGATTGTGATGGTTCCATCTTTCATGTCCTCTGGTGTGGTTTTTCCCTCACGAGCTGTGGCTGCAAGTAATTCAAGCTGTCGAGCAAGTTCAAGCATCGACATCCGATCCGCATCTTTGATGTTTGGAACAATCAACCCACGCGGTGTTGCGGCAGCAACACCAAAGTTTACGAAGTTGTGAACAATGATTTCTTTGTCTGTCCAGGTTGAGTTGACTGTTGGGTTTCGTCTAACCGCCCACATCATTGCCTTGGCCATAAGTAGCAAGGGGGTAACTTTCACACCAGCAAAATCTGTTGAAGCTTTGAGTCTCTTTACGTATTCCATAGTTCTGGTGGCATCGACATCAACAAATATCGAAACGTGCGGTGCGGTAAAAGCAGACTGCACCATCGCCGTTGCGATAGCTTTTCTAACACCCTTAACAGGAATGCGCTCTTCGCGCTCCGATGGAATCGCAGGAGTCGTTAGATTTCTAAACACCGAAGCTTGACTTGCGGCATTGACAACATCTTCGCGCGTTATTTCTCCAGCTGGACCAGTAGATGCAACTTTAGAAAGATCCACGTTTAAATCCTTGGCAAGTTTTCTAATCGGTGGCTTTGCGATTACATCGCCACTAAGCGCAGATGGGACCGCAGAAGTTGCAGTTGGTATCGCGCTTGCCAAAGAAGCTAAAGGAACCGTTCCAGAGCGTTTGCGTCTGGTTGCGCCGTGACCGGCGGAACCATAACCAACCAGGTTGGGCTTGGTTTCATCTGATGCAACCGATGAGGCAACATCGGCAACGGCTTCGTGCATGGAGTCAGACTCGGTAATTATCGGAATAGAGCTGGTGGCGGGACCTGCTACCAAGATGTTTCCTTCGGCCTGGACCGAGATGATTGGGGTGCCAACCAAGACGGTGTCGCCTTCTTTGGCAAAGAGCTTTTCGATTGTTCCTGCGAACGGGCAAGGTAGCTCAACGATTGATTTTGCGGTTTCAATTTCGCAAATAACTTGGTTCACGCTTACCTGGTCGCCAGCTGCTACTTTCCAAGAAACAATTTCGGCTTCAGTTAGACCTTCGCCAACATCGGGCAAGTTGAATACTGCAAGTGACATCTTCTTACCCTTTCTTAGTAGGCGAGCGAACGATCTACTGCTTCTAGAATCCGATCTGCATCGGGTAGGAACAGTTCTTCAAGTTTGGCAGGTGGATATGGCACATCGAAGCTTCCAACCCGAAGTACAGGTGCCTCGAGGCTATAAAAGGCCAATTCAGCCACCTTTGCAGCTACTTCAGATGCAACCGAGTAAGAAGTTGAAGCCTCTGACGCAATTACCAAGCGACCGGTTTTTCGAACCGAGTTCAAGATTGTTGGAAAATCAATTGGAGAAATTGATCGAAGATCAATTACCTCCAAGCTGATTCCCTCAGCGGTGGCAAGGTCTGCAGCTTGCAAAGCGGTTACCACCATCGGTCCGTAGCTAACTAGCGTTACTTGAGTTCCCTCGCGCAAAACTTTTGCCTGATGCATGGTGGCCGGTGGTGTATCGAGATTTACTGTTCCTTTGAGCCAGTAGCGTCTCTTGGGTTCAAAGAAGATTACTGGGTCATTTGATTCAATTGCTTGCTGAATCATCCAGTAAGCATCGTTTGGATTTGAAGGGCTAATTACTCGAAGTCCTGGAGTGTGAGCGAAATATGCTTCGGGGGATTCACTGTGATGCTCGACGGCACCAATTCCTCCTCCGTAAGGAATACGAATGACAACCGGCATGCTCAAATGGCCTTCAGATCTGTTTGTTAGCTTCGCAAGCTGCGAAACGATTTGATCAAATGCCGGATACACAAAACCTTCAAACTGAATCTCCGCTATTGGTTTGTAGCCGCGCATTGCAAGACCAATTGCAGTTCCAACAATTCCAGATTCAGCAATAGGAGAGTTGAACACTTTTTGATTTCCAAATTCTGCAAGTAATCCTTCGGTGACTCGAAACACTCCACCTAGTTCTGCAACGTCTTCTCCAAATACCAAGACCTTGGAGTCTTTTTGCATTTGCTTCTGAATGCCCGCGTTGATTGCTTTGGCAATACTCATCTCAGCTGTGTTGGTCATTTCGAATCCTCCTCAAATGAGGATTCGTAGTTTTCTAGCCAGGCCTGCTGCTCTTGAACCAGCGGGTGTGGGTCGGTATAGACGTGCTTGAAGATGTTCTCTAAAGGAGGGTTAGGCATAGCAAAGGTAGCTTCCCGAATTTGAGTTGCTAGATCATCGCCGGCTTGAGCAACCTCTTGGAAGAACTCGTCGCCGACACCTTGGCGGCGAAGGAACTTCTCAAATCGGGTTATTGGGTCTCGGGCAATCCAGTAGTCAGTTTCTTCTTGAGGTCGGTACTTCGACGGGTCATCGCTTGTGGTGTGTGCACCGACTCGATAGGTCAGCGCCTCAATAAGTGATGGGCCAAGGCCATTTCTAGCATCATCCATGTGCTTTGCGGTTACCGCGTAGCAAGCCAAAACATCGTTACCGTCCACTTGGATTCCAGGAACCCCAAAGCCTTCACCTCGAAGATAAAGAGGAACTACCGTTTGGGCAGATACTGGCGAGCTAATTGCCCACTGATTGTTCTGACAAAAGAAAACCAATGGCGATTTGTTGACCGCGGCAAACAAGAGGGCTTCGCTAACATCACCCTCGGCGGTTGCGCCATCGCCAAAGTAAGTAATTACCGCTTGGTCAATCTCCGGGTCACCGGTTCCAACATTGCCATCGAAGTTGACACCCATCGCATAACCGGCTGCGTGCAGCACCTGGGTTCCCAAGACAATTGCATAGAGATGAAATCTTGTTTCTTCGGGATTCCAACCACCGTGATTCACACCGCGCATCATCTTGATAATCGACATCAAATCAATTCCGTGGGTTATCGCCACGCCGTGCTCGCGGTAGCTGGGAAACATGTGATCGTTCTTTCCAACGGCGTAACCTGATCCGATTTGGGCAGCTTCTTGACCAACTGCGGGAACCCAGAGACCCATTTGTCCTTGGCGTTGCAAGGCGGTGCACTCGTTATCAAAGCGACGAATTCGCGCCATGTCGCGATAGAACTTCAAAAAGTCGTCGAGGGTTAGCTTTTCAATATATTTGCCATAGTGTGCGTATTCGCTAGGCACCTCAAACACGCCATCCGGAGACAGCATCTGAACTTGCGGCACGCGGCCCGCCGAAGTAGTCACAGACTCTAATTTAGCTCTAATGCTGGGACAATAGAAAAATGATTCGTTTCTTTGTCTCCACCTCAATAAACGCGCTAGCTCTATGGGTTGCAACAATCCTTATTCCAGCCATAACACTCACTCCTTACGGTGGTGAAGGGCTCTGGCAGCGAATTGGTTCCTTCTTACTTGTTGGAGCAATCTTTGGTTTAGTGAACGCGATAATCGCACCGATTATCAAAGTGCTGACGTTCCCGCTTTACATTCTCACTTTTGGTCTGATCTCATTTGTTATCAATGGAGCTCTGCTTTTGTTTGTTGCCTGGCTTTCATCTCAAATTGGATCTGACATCTTCACCATCGATGGCTTCACCTCTGAAGGTCTAACGATTGAGTCCATGGGTTGGGCAATCTTGGGTGCAGTAATCATTTCGATTGCTTCCTTGATTGGCCGCTGGATTTTCAAGGTCCTCAGAATTCTCTAGAGATAACAAAATCCATCGCCTTTCCAACAGGCGCCCCTTGCACCTGAGACAGTAGCTGCTGCTTGATGTTCACAATCCCCTTGACTTTTGACGCATCCACTTCTTGAGTTGTGTTTTTATAGCTTTTCAAAGAATGCGAATGCATCGGGGCATCTGATTCCAAAGATAGGGAAGTGCGTTGAATCGTCACCCAGTTTTTGGTTATTGGATTCACTCTTCCGGAAGCATTTGGGATTGGGTCATTCACATGCTCTATTGCCATCACCGGAACCTTAGTTAATTTCAATTGCGCAATCGGAGCACCGATGGTTACCAAACCGGCTGCTATATAACCGGCGGGGTGCTGGGCAAGATTGCCCGCCACCATTCCACCTTGCGAGTGCCCAACGAATATCACTTCGTCGGTTGCCATAATGCCAGCTTGATTCATGGCTTCCAATACAGCTCGTTCGCTAGCAGCTAAGCCGTTACCTTGCATTGCCAAAATGTTGGACTGCAGATCAAGCGGATTTGATCCATCTCCAAGGCCTAGGGTCTGTGTACCAGGAATGTAGACAATTGCGGTTCTTTGATCTGCGGTTTGGAAGAATTCAATGCCAACCGTAGGTTGGGTTTTTGATGACACCTGCGATAAACGATCTAGTAGTTGCGTTATGGAATTTGGAGAACGGGTGGCGAAGGTGCTCGTCTTGGTTGCAGAAACCGTGTGGTCAAATTTCCAACCGAAAGTTGTGGCGATGTTGTTGGTGACTTCCGCAAGGGCTGGAACAAAGTGAATTTCAAATCGCCTGTGAATTTGGGCTTCTGTTGAAAAATACTGTTCGGAGGCGACCAGGCAATTACTGTGTAGGCGCTCTAGTTTTGAGAGGACGTTTATTGTTGCCGCTCGGTACTGCAGCTGACGAAGTGGGTCCGATAACAAAGATTCAATCAAGCTAAATGCTGCTAGTTGCTCCGCTGCAAGTTTGATCTCGAAAGCAACGCGGTGTATTTCTTCGCGGGTAGCGACAATGTCTGGATTTCCCCCGTAGCTATCAATAGTCACCAGTTCAGGGATTGCCCTAGGGCAATTAGTTCAGACTCTAAAGCTGCAAGTTGAGAGGTAACAACTAAGGCAGCTGCCCCGCACCAGTAGCCGGGCTCAGGCTTGGCAAGCCTAATTCGATAAAGGCTTTGCTCAATTTGAGACTGAATCTGGTCCACGTAAATACTCTGCGCTGTTTGATTAGATTTTTGGCATCAAATTTGCGAATTGTTGAAAGCCCGAAGGCAATAACAGCCCTCGATGCGCCAGAATGGTTTGGTGAGCCTTTCTTCGCAGCCAATTAGCCCGCTAGACGGTCGATACGCACCGGCTGTTTCTGAGCTTTCTCTATTGCTTTCCGAAGCCGGTCTAAACCGGGCCAGGGTTCAAGTCGAAATTGAATGGCTCTTGCTGCTTGCAAACTCCGAGATTTTTGGTCGTGACAGGTATGTCACCGAAGAACAAGCCAAAGCTCTAAGAAAAGCCTTTGAAGACTTTAGTGACGAAGACGTTTTGGCACTAGCTGCGATTGAAGCCACAACCAAACACGACGTCAAAGCAGTCGAGTACTTTGTTAGAGATAAACTCACCAAACTAGATCGCAAGGACCTACACGAGCTAACTCACTTCGCGGCAACCAGCGAAGACATCAATAATCTCTCCTACGCTCTGACTATCAAGCAAGCTGTAACCACGGTCTGGCTACCAAAAGCCAAAGCAGTTGTTCAGGAGCTTTCTCTACTAGCCAAGTCCTCGGCTGGCGTTTCGATGCTTTCTAGAACACATGGCCAGCCGGCAACGCCAACCACTATGGGTAAAGAAATGGCGGTCTTTGTTCACAGACTCCAAAGACAAATTGCTCGCATTGAAAAAACCAGCTATCTAGGAAAGTTCTCTGGGGCTACTGGAACCTACTCAGCACATATGGTTGCGGTCCCTAATTTTGACTGGCAAGCATTTGCAAAGAAGTTTGTCGAGTCACTTGGTCTTGAATTCAACCCACTAACTACCCAGATTGAATCGCATGACTGGCAAGCGGAGCTTTACCAGAGTGTTACTCACTTCAACAGAATCTTGCATAACCTAGCTACCGATATCTGGAGTTACATCTCCATTGGTTACTTCACCCAGATTCCCGTTAAAGGCGCAACCGGTTCTTCGACCATGCCTCACAAAATCAACCCGATCAGGTTCGAAAACGCAGAGGCCAACCTTGAGCTATCCAACGCCGTACTAGACAACCTGGCCCAGACCTTGGTCACCTCACGGATGCAAAGAGATTTGTCTGATTCCTCGGCCCAAAGAAACATTGGGGTTGGCTTTGGTCACTCACTAGTCGCAATAGATAACATTCACAAAGGCTTAGGGGAGATCAAGGTCGCTGATGCGGCAATCGCTGCCGACTTGGCAGATAACTGGGAAGTTTTAGCCGAGGCTATCCAAACTGTTATTCGCGCCGATGTTGCAAGCGGTAAGTCAGAGATCGCCAACCCCTACGAGCTACTCAAAGACCTGAGTCGAGGCAAGAGGCTTACTCGTGAAGACCTAGCTGATTTTGTTTTGAAGCTAGATATCCCTCAGGCATCAAAAGATAGAGTGCTTTCCTTGTCCCCGAAGGATTACACGGGGCTTGCTAAGAAATTGGCTGAGTCGATCTAACGAAGAACGGGTTTGTCCGGATCGTTGTTTTGCTCCGGAACCATAAGTGCCAAAGTTGCTATTCCAACCAAAGAAACAATAAAAGTTACTCCGGCTGCTATTAGCACCATGTCAACTTTTCTCACTCCAAAAAAGACCAAAACTCCAACAAACGCTGCCGCTACTGCAGACAGCGTCAAAAATGTTGTGGCGGTTAATTTCTTGGGCATAGAGCCAGCCTAAAGCTATTTTTGCGGGGTTAGAGCAGCAATACCTAAATGCACACCGCAGATAACTAAATATGCTCCAAAGAAACCAACAGCGCTAACGATATCTAGTGGTGCAATCAAGAAAAGTGCTCCAAGAGCTAAGCCAAGAACTGCAGTGATAAGCCCATCCTTGCCAGCACGAGTTCTAAAGCCACTTCGATTCGCGAGATAAAGCTCGAGCGCACCAGATACAAAAGCCCAACCGGACACCAAGTAGACAAACGCTAACGATTGAGCAGTTGTTTCGGTTTGGGGGATTAGCACTGCAAATAAACCAACGGCCAAGGAGATAAGAGTCAGAGGAAGTGACTCGACCGATAAGTAACTTCTTTTGTCCCAGATAGTTGCGGCGGTGTTGGCTACTGCAAATCCAATTCCAAAAATAGCTAGCGCCAACAATCCTGTTGCCGCTGAGTGCGACTGAGTAAATGTAATAAAAAGTCCAACAGCAACAAAAACTATTGCCCTTACGCTAAGAACTTTCTGCAAGATGAGATTCTTGCTAGTTCTTCATGTTGACAAAACGCGAGTAGTTACCCTGGAAGGCAACAACGACTGTTCCGGTGGGGCCCGAGCGCTGCTTGGCCAGAATAAGGTCTGCTTCTCCCGCTCTTGGGTGATCGGTGTCACCTGCTGCTTCGCGGTGGAGCAAAACAACAACGTCAGCGTCTTGTTCCAGCGATCCGGATTCACGCAGGTGAGAAAGTTCTGGCTTCTTATCCTTTGTCTGCTCCGCTTGACGGTTCAGCTGTGACAAGGCGACAACTGGAATTCCTAGTTCTTTAGAAAGCAGCTTCAGTGCACGAGAGAACTCGCTAACTTCCTGCTGCCTGGATTCAACTTTCTTTCCAGAAGTAAGTAGCTGCAAGTAGTCAATGATCACCATCTTCAACCCAACTCGCCCTGCAAGTCTTCGACACTTGGCACGAATTTCAGCAAGAGTCATGTTTGGTGAATCGTCAATGTAAAGGGGCGCGTCGTTTATGTTTCCGCGGACCTGTGCCAGCTTGGTCCAGTCGCTGTCTGCGATATTTCCTTTACGCATGGACTGCAATGGAATCATTGATTCCGCAGAAAGCATTCGCATGGCAATTTCTGCTCGACCCATTTCGAGCGAGAAGAAAAGTGTTGGCTTGTCAGACTTGATAGCCGCATTTCGAGCCAGGTCAAGAGCGAATGTCGACTTACCCATTGCAGGTCGCGCAGCAACAATAATTAGTTGACCTGGGTGCAAACCATTTGTTAGTGCGTCCAGTTCTGTAAAACCAGTTGGAACACCAACTAGATCTCCTTCTTTGGCAGATGCTGCTTCAATTTCGGCAATGGCCGCTTCTATGGAGTCATTTAGTGCAACGAAGTCTTCGCTAGAGCCAGTGCGAGTAACTGAATAAACATCTTCTTGTGCTTGGTTTACAAGTGACTCGACTTCACCCTCGTTGGCATAGCCAAGCTGAGCAATTCTTGTTCCAACTTCTACCAGTCTGCGTAGCGTGGCTTTTTCCTGAACAATCTTTGCGTAGAAGGCTGCGTTTGCTGCAGTTGGAACAGTGCTAGTAAGTGTGTGAAGGTAGTCAGCACCACCTGCGCGCACCAAGGTGCCAGTTTTTACCAATTGATCGGTAACGGTGATGACGTCGGTAGGTTCACCCATTCCGTAAAGAGTAAGTAGCGCATCAAAAACAATCTGATGTTTTGGTGCGTAGAAATCATTTCCTCGGATATGTTCAAAAACTTCCGCTACTGCTTCCTGGGAAAGAAGCATGGCACCCAAGGTGCTTTGTTCTGCGAGAAGATCGTGCGGCAAGACTCGGTCAGTTGAGCGCCCGGGTTCAACCGGAAGTACTGGCGCCAATGACATTTAGTGCTCCTGAATGGAAATGATGTTTTCGGGTAAAAAGCTTGCGCTTACTTACTTGTCTAGCATCCACCACTGACAACTATCGATAAAGCCACGGTGTGTATAAAGCTGTGGATAAACCTGGGGAAACACTCTAATAACTTACCTTTATCTGTGGAGACAGCTGTGGGTAAATGAGTGCTAAAGAACCCAATAGCAGTGATCTGTTGGGGACTGGATGTGGAAAACAAATATGGGTGAAAGTCTAAAGACCCCCCTGAGGGTCGGTTTGGAACAAGTTTGTATCGGTTAGCAAATTCTTTGGGGAATTCAAGAAGGTCAGCTAAAAGTGCCCGGTTAAATCCGGGAGAGCAATTGTCAACAATTACAAGACAGAAATCCTGGGGGTTTGCGCTTCCGGGTCTTGAATACGCTCCTTGATGTACTGCTCACCTCCTATTGGGATAAAAGCGCTTTTGACTGAAGTCCCTGCTGGAAAGTGAGCTACTTGGTCCCAGTAAGGCATGAGCTATTATTCAGTGAGGCAAACGACTACTAAACCTAGGAGATTTCTTGGCTAGCACGAGTGTTTCGGTAGTCATCGCGTTCTACAACGGATCTCGTTGGATAAAGCGTGCACTGGAAAGTGTTCAGAATCAAACAATGCCGCCTAACGAAGTTATTGTGGTCAACGATGGCTCAAGCGAAGATGAGTTAGGGTTTCTAGTCGGTCTCCAACAAAGCTTTAACTTCCAAATCCTAAATCAAGAAAATTCTGGCCAGTCTGCTGCTAGAAATTTGGGAGTTTCCAAAGCAACCTCGGATTACATTTGCTTCCTGGATCAGGACGATTACTATCGTCCTAAACACAATGAATGCCTTCTGGCAAATGCCGATTTCGAAGATCTAAAATTTGGCTTCTCCTATGGTGACCTATGGCGATCAGATGAAGCGGGCCGAATCCTTTCGCACTCCTCTGTAAACGCGGATATTGAACACCCGCACACAAGTCTCAATACTTTGGTTGGCAAAAACATGTACATCGTTCCTTCGGCCACACTAATTAGTAGAACTGCCTTTTTGGCAGTAGGTGGTTTCGATCCCAAACTTCGCGGCTACGAAGATGATGATTTGTTTCTTAGATTCTTCTTGGCTGGATATTCAAGCAAGTTCACGCCCGAAGCGGTTACGGTTTGGACCATGAACACTACAAGTACCTCATTTACTGAATCCATGGCTCGAAGCAGATTCATTTACTTCAAGAAGTTGCTTAATACCTTCCCAGAAAGTTCGGTTTTCGGGAACCATGTTTTTGGAGACTTAATGTTCCAAAGGTTCGCCTATCAATTTGCAGGAGATGTAATTGAGTCCGCGTTTAAAGGCGGCGAAAACTATGAAGAGCGATTGTCCAGGCTCAAGGAGTTCAGGTCGATTGTGCGAGCAAGTAACGAAATCACAGCCCGCGGGAAAAGAAAATACCTTTTCATAACTTTTCCGATAGTTAAATTCAGCAAGAAAATTCTTAGGTTATTTCTCTTGATCATTCTTCGGTCTGGCCTTTTGTCAGTCCTGGCCCGGCTTCCCTCTAAGGCTCTTCGTGAGTTCGGCGGTAGGTACCTACCGCGAAAAAAGGATCTCTAAGTCTGGCTCTGTTCTTTCGAAGAATACCTATAACGTCAGTTACTGCTCTTGAAAAACCCGAAACACTCAGAGATTTTGGTCTTGTTTGAGCCTCGCGGTGAATTAGCTCAGCCTTCACGCAGACGATGTTCTTGTAATCATGGTTTGAGCTACGAATAGAAATATCCACATCATTAAATCCTGATGGGAAGCTTTCATCCAGGGCCCCTATTTCCCAAAACTTTCTTGTCGATATCATCGCACAAGCAAAAGTTACTGCACTGACTTGGAAGCAACTTTCGGGAACGCAATCATCTTTGGATTCGCCGCGATATGGGTGACCCGCAATTCCGGTATAGCCCAGAGCTATCCCCGTGTGTTGAATGGATCCATTTGGATAGCTAAGAACGGCACCCACTAATCCACTACTACTTGTGGATGCATGCTCGACCATGGAACTTAGCCAGTTTTTAGAGACCGCCTCAGTGTCGTTGTTGAAAAAACAAAGGTAATCACCGGTGGCCTTAGTGGCAGCAAAGTTGCAGATTGCCGAGTAGTTAAAGACTCCAGGGTATTTCAGGATTGAAATACCTTCGGATTCAAATTGGGCTAGAAGATCTTTAGTTTCGTGCTCGATTGATGAGTTATCAACAATTAGAAGTTCGTAGTTCGAGTAATTCGTATTTTCTCGAATCGACTCAATGCAAGCACGAAGCAGCTTGGGCTTGTCTCTAGTTGGAATAATGATTGAAACTTTGGGTTCGAGATTTTTGGTGTTGGACTGGGTGTCGTGGTCGTTATCAAAACTAACCAGGTTTGAAAGGTGCCAGCTTCTGGTGTCTAACTTGCGAGCCAAATAACCAAGTAGCGAAGAAACTAACAAGTCACACCTCCCTGTCGCTTTTCAATTCCAGTATTTTCATACCTGGGCTTGGGTTTAATACTTTGGAAGAAGTCCTTTTACATTTGCCTCTGCTAGAGAGTAAGCGTCTGTGTCTTTTGGGCTGGTCAAAAATTCTGATTTGCTCCATTTGTCAGCAAATGGGATTCCGATCTTTTCGTCCAGTGGATTTACCTCGTGTTCGGCACTTGGGTTGTACGGTTCGCTGCACAGGTAATTAACAACCGTGTTGTCTTCGAGTGCAAGAAATACATGCCCTAAGCCCTCTTTTATTAGGACCGCTTTGCCGTTTTTTTCTGAGATGACATCGGCATCCCATTTGCCAAAGGTTGGGGAGCCGACTCTGATGTCAACAACAATGTCCCAGATTGACCCCCTGGGACAGAACACATACTTTGCCTGACCTGGAGGAACGTCCGCCCAATGAATCCCACGAATTACTCCGGCCTTCGAAACAGATTGGTTGACTTGCTTCACCTGAAAATCGAATCCTAATGTTTCCGATATTGCGGATAGCTTGAACACCTCATGAAACGAACCACGTTCGTCGTCAAGTTTTTGAGGGGTGAAAACCCAGGAGCCCTCAATGCTAAGCGGTGTGAAGCTCATTTATCCCTCTGATAGTTTGATTATCCTAAGACTACCGAACGAAGGGAATTCCATGCGATTTGCTGTGATTGGAAATCGCGGAATGTTCGGTTCAGAGATGATGCTCGTTCTGGCCGATAGAGGCCATGAGGTTTTGGGGTTTAATCGCGAGTCACTCAATCTAGATGATTCAATCGAAAGCATTTCTCGTCAGCTGGAAAATTTTGATGCAGTACTAAATGCTGTTGCTTACACAGCGGTGGACAAAGCCGAGTCAGAAATTGAGCTAGCAAATCTAGTGAATGGCGATTACGCGGGCAAGCTAGCCCGCGCATCAAAAATAGTTGGTGCTAAGTTTCTGCACCTTTCTACCGATTACGTATTTGACGGCAACTCTGAGATTCCCTACAAAACGAATGCGATTCCAAATCCCCAAGGCGCCTACGGTCGCTCCAAGTTACTAGGTGAAAAGCTAGTTGAAGAATCAGGTTCAAATTACACAATTTTCAGAACTGCTTGGCTCTATGGTGCACACGGAAGATGCTTTCCAAAAGTTATGCATGGGAAAGCTTTACAGGGTGAGCTGCTAAGAGTTGTGAACGACCAGTTTGGACAACCTACCTGGACCAAAGACCTTGCCGAGCAGATTCTTAGTTACGCCCAACTAGAAAATGCACCCGCCATTGTCCACTCCGTATCTTCGGGTAAAGCAAGTTGGTTTGATTTTGCTTCTGAAGTAGTTGGTGATTACCCAATCGAGCCAGTGTCTAGTGGCGAATTTGTAACTGCAGCAAAGCGACCAACATATAGTGTCTTGGACAACTCGAGCAATTTAGTCACGCCAATTGGTGATTGGGAAGAACGTTGGCTTGTGGCCAAAGGCGATGTATTAGGACTACTGAAGTAGATCCATCAGATACTTGCCATAGCCTGATTTGAGAAAACGATTCGCTTCTGCTTTTAGTTGAGCGTCGTCGATGTAACCAAGTCGCCAAGCAATTTCTTCTGGAACTGAGATTTTTGTTCCCTGCCTGTGTTCGATAACCTTTACGAATTCTGCGGCTTCGTGGAGAGAATCAATGCTGCCGGTATCCAACCAGGCGGTACCACGATCAAGTTTTTCTACCTGTAATTCGCCTTTGTCGAGATAAGCCTTGTTCAGGTCCGAGATTTCAATCTCACCACGGGCTGAGGGCTTGAGACTCTTTGCAATCTCGGAAACTTTGTGATCGTAGAAATAGAGGCCTGGAATTACATATTTACTCTTCGGCTTGGTTGGCTTTTCTTCAATCGAAAGTACTTTGCCCGATTCATCAAACTCGATGACTCCATAGTCCTGTGGGTTTTTTACTCGGTGGGCAAATACCGTCGCGCCTGGACGGCTCTTCATTCGACTAAGTGTCGAACCTAGGCCAGCCCCGTAAAAAATGTTGTCTCCAAGAACCAGTGCGACATTGTCGCCATCAATAAACTTTTCACCTATGACAAATGCATCGGCAAGACCCTTAGGTTCGGGTTGTTCTGCATAGCTAATCTTGATGCCCCACTGTGAACCATCTTTGAGAAGTCTCTTAAATTGCTCGGCTTCGTGAGGTGTGGTGATCACCAAAATTTCGACAATTCCCGCAAGCATCAGTGTGCTCAGTGGGTAGTAAATCATCGGCTTGTCGTATACCGGCATCAGCTGTTTAGAGTTTGCGATAGTCAGAGGGTAGAGCCTGGTTCCGGATCCGCCGGCAAGAATTATGCCCTTCATTTTTCCCTTCACCGCGCTAAAGCTTTCGGCGCTCATCATTTCCCCAAAACATGAATCGCTCTGCTGATAGCCTATTACAGAGTCATGGGAGGCATTTTGAAGGTTGTTGTCACCGGCGGAGCTGGATTTATCGGCTCAAACTTTGTCCGTAGGACACTCGCAACTCGCCCCGATGTAAAAATCACAGTTCTAGATTCTCTTACCTACGCCGGACGTCTTTCAAACCTAGAAGGCCTCGAGGGTAAATTCGAGTTTGTTCAAGGGGATATCTGCGACTCGAAAGTTGTGGAATCTGTTGTTTCAAAGGCAGATGTCGTTGTTCATTTCGCTGCCGAAAGTCACAACGATAATTCATTGAAATCTCCGCGCCCGTTTATTGAGACAAACGTTTTCGGAACTTTCGAACTAATTCAAGCTTGTGTCAAAAACAACGTTCGAATACACCACGTTTCAACCGATGAGGTCTTTGGAGACTTGGCCCTTGATGGAACAGACAAGTTCACTAGACACACCCCTTACAACCCTTCGTCTCCATACTCAGCTTCCAAAGCCTCGAGCGATCACCTGGTTAGAGCATGGGTTCGCTCTTTTGGTCTTCGGGCAACTATCTCTAATTGCAGCAATAACTTTGGTCCATACCAACACGAAGAAAAGTTAATCCCACGCATGATCGGCCTAATGAACTCCGGATCTAAGCCAGAGCTTTATGGAAATGGAGCAAACGTCAGAGACTGGATCCACGTCGATGATCACAACGATGGTGTTTGGGCTGTTATTGATAAAGGTGTTATCGGTGAGACCTACCTTCTGGGTGCAGACAATCAACGCTCGAACCTGCGGGTTGTTCAAGCGTTGCTTGAAATCATGGGCAAACCAAAAGACTGGATTGAATTTATTGGTGATCGTCCAGGCCACGACTTGAGATATGCGATTGATGCTTCGGCAACAGAAGCTGAGCTTGGGTGGAAGCCAAAGCACGGAAACTTTGAGGAAAAGCTAGCTGAGACGGTGGGGTTCTACGCGGCTAACTGATGAGCCCAAGTAAGGGTTCTCTAGCCGAAATAGTCTTGAACGATTTCTTTGGTGGGGCCAACTTTTTTCATTACTCCGTGTTCCATCCACACGACCTTGTTGCATGTTTGCTCGATCAATTCTCTATTGTGGCTTGCAATAACGAGTATTTCTGACTGGTTCACTAAATCTTGCAGTCTCTTACTTGCTCGATCGGCAAAGGCTCCATCTCCCACAGAAAGCCACTCGTCCATTATCAAAATGTCCGCAGACATTGAGGTTGAAACAGAAAATGCCAGTCTCAGAAGCATTCCAGAGCTGTATATACGAACTGGCAAATTCACGTAATCGCCAAGTTCGGAGAACTCAATGATTTCGTCAATCTTTTGATTGATTTGTTTCTTTGAAAGGCCCATAAGTTTTCCACGAAGAAGGATGTTTTCCCTTCCGGTATTTTCTGGATTAATTCCGAGAGAAATATCCACCAAAGAGGAAATTGTGCCCGATCTTTCAACCGTTCCAGAACTTGGCTCGAACACTCCAGTAAAGAGTCTTAATAGGGTGCTCTTTCCAGCACCGTTGTGACCGATTACTCCAACCCTGTCACCAGGTTTAATCTCGAGATTCAGTTCTTTCAATGCTTCAATGCTTAGGTGGCCGCCTCGTTGAGCAGTTAGAGCTCCACCGGTTGCAGCACTCACAAGAGTATTAGTCAGTGATCTTGCAGATGAGTTGTAAATGGGAAGTACAACGGATGCGTTCTTTAGTCTTATGTGTGCCATGTCTATACCCAATACGCAATTCTTTTTTCGTACTTCTTGAATAGCAGAAGTCCGATTGTCCAAAGGGCTATTCCCAACGCCACAACCCATATCCAGTTTTCAAGAGATGGGTATTGACTGATCAGTGGCAGTCTCATCACCTGCAGAACGTGATACAGCGGATTTAGGCTCACAATGGTCTCAACTAGTTCGTTGTCCCCAAGGCTTTCTTTGATCCAAATAACTGGTGTTATGTAGAAAGCAACGGTCAAAGCAGCGCTGATGATTTGAGGGAGGTCTCTAAACCTTGTTGCCACAATTCCAAAAATCATAGCCATTCCCGATAAAGCGAACACAGCCAGCAAAACTCCAAGCGGCCACAAAAGTAATGCCCAGGTAACTCCACCGCCAAAGATGAGGATCACAACTGGCATGATCACGATGTTGTGGGCAGAAACAATGATGTTCCGCCAAACAACGCGAACCACATATACAATCTTTGGCAGCGGCAGCTGCTTGATCATTGCTTCTGCGACGATAAAAGCCTGGTTGCCTTCATTAAGAATTCCGGCAATCAAACCCCAAGTAATTAGTCCAGAGGCCAGGTAAGGAAGAAACACTTCTAGTGGCGTGTTGAATATAGTTCCGAAGACTATTCCAATAGCAGAAATGGTTACTGCCATTCCGATGGTTATCCAAAGTTGACCAAAAACACTTCTTCGGTATGACTGTCTTATGTCTTGCCAGCCAAGCATCAAGCCAATTCCAAGCGTTTTTCTCACCTGTTTTGACTCTCCTCTTAGTTAGAGTGCAGGAACTTTATAGACCTAAAGCAATAGCAGTTTACTTCTTGGCTACAACTTTTAGCTTGATGGTTGCAACTAGGTCACCGTGTAATCTAACGGTTGCTAGGTACTCACCAACAGAGCGAATCGGGTTTGGAATTTCAACTTTGCGCTTGTCGATCTGACCAAGGCCAGCTTCTGAAACAGCAGAAGCGATGTCGCCGGTCTTCACAGAACCAAACAGTCTTCCACCAACACCGGCCTTAACAGCAAGCTTCACAGAACCCTCTTCAAGTCTTGCCTTTAGAGTTTGTGCTTCTTCAAGTGTTGCTAGTTGACGTGCGTCACGAGCTGCACGGATAGAGCTAACTTGCTTTTCTCCACCCTTGCTCCAGGTAACAGCAAATCCTCTAGGCAGCAGGTAATTGCGTGCGTAACCGTTTTTTACTTCAACAACATCTCCAGCGGAGCCAAGGCCAGAAACCTCATTGGTAAGAATGATCTTTGACATGGGGTTTCTCCTTAGCGGCCAGCGCCAGCGTATGGCAACAAAGCCATCTCACGTGCGTTCTTGATAGCGGTTGCGATTAGGCGCTGCTCTTGAACAGAGACGCCGGTGATTCTGCGAGCGCGGATCTTTCCGCGGTCAGAGATGAACTTTCTCAAGGTTGCAACATCTTTGTAATCGATGATGCCAACCTTCATGAACTTAACTGGAGCTAGCTTGTCTAGCTTCGAGTTTCTAGTTGGTTTACGACGTGGGTCGGTTTTTCCAGCCATTTATTTCTCCTAGTTTCTAGTCTTTAAAAAGGTGTGTCGTCAGATGCAGGTGCACCTGGGTTAGCCCAGCCGTCATCGGCCTTGGCAGCTGCCGGAGCAGCTGGGGTGTTTGCCCATGGGTCTGATTGAACCTGTGCGGCTCCACCAGCTGGTCCACCCTCGCGAGCGCGACGGGTAACAGCTGCTGTTGCGTAACGAAGTGATGGACCGATTTCTTCGATTTCCATCTCTAGTGATGCACGAGATTCTCCCTGGGCACTCTGGTAAGCAGAGGGTGCCTTCAAGCGTCCAGATACAACAACACGGGATCCTTTGGTTAGGCTCTGAGCTACGTTTTCCGCAAGTTCACGCCAGGCGGTGCAACGAACCCAAACAGTTTCGCCGTCCTCCCAAGTATTTGTGGTTTTGTTCATAGCTCTAGGGGTTGAACCAACTCGTACGCTGCAAACAGCGATGCCACCTTGGGTGTAACGAAGTTCTGGGTCGTCAGCCAAGTTGCCAACTACTGTGATATTTACTTCTCCAGCCATGATTACTCAACCACCGCTGCTACTTCAGCCACAGCTTCTTGCTTCTTATAAGAAGGCTTGCTGTCTGAACGAGAATCTGAACGAGAGTCAGATCTTGAATCTGAGTCACCCTTCTTGGCATATGGCTTACGGGCCGGACGCTCTGGAGAGAATTCAATAGGTGTGATAGTGAACTGAACGTCTTCTGCACGCAAAACCTTGGTGCGCATAACGGCTTCAGAAATATTTAGCTGACGGTCAAGCTCAATAACAGCTTCAGAAGGTGCGGTCATGTTAATAACTGCGTAGATACCTTCGGTCTGCTTCTTGATTTCGTAAGCTAGGCGGCGTCTTCCCCAAATGGAAAGGATGTCGATTGTTCCCTTGGCGTCAGTGATTACCTTGAGGAACTTCTGGATTGATGGTTCAACAGTTTTTTCCTCAACTGTTGGGTCGAGAATTACCATTACTTCATACTGATGCATAGCTAACCCACCTCCTTTGGACTAGAGCGGCCATGGACGTTCCATGACAGGAGGGTATGTGGCATCTGTTTTCTTGATTTCTTTTCTTTATTTCAGAGCCGAAATCTAGGCAACTTCACGAGTCTAGCCCTTGGAGTGCCACTCCAGCAAGGCCTTCTTTGCGGCCTCGGGGCCAAGTGGGCCATTCTCGATCCGAAGCTCCAAAAGGTACTTATAGGCCTTGCCAACCTTGGGACCTGGCTTCAGATTCAAAATCTCCATAATTTCCTCGCCGGTTAGATCGGGCCTCATGGCATTGAGCTCTTCTTGCTCCATGACAATTGCAATTCTCTTTTCAAGATCGTCGTAGGCGTGAGAAAGCTGGTCAGCTTTGCGCTTATTTCTTGTAGTTACATCAGATCGGGTAAGAATGTGTAGCCGAACCAACTGCTCCCCAGCATCGCGAACATACCTTCTTATTGCAGCGTCGGTCCAGGATTGATCACTGTATCCAAAAAAGCGCAAGTGAAGCTCAACCAGTTTCGAAACCGCCTTGGTGGTGTCATTATCGAAACGAAGCGCCTTCATTCTCTTGGAGGCAAGCTTTGCCCCCACCACATCGTGGTGGTAGAAACTAACTGCCCCGCCTGGCTCCAGCTTTCTTGTTGCCGGTTTTCCAATGTCGTGAAGTAGGGCTGCAAATCGCAACACGAAATCTGGCTCTAGGTTGTAATCCTTTTCGTAGTCGATTGCTTGCTCGACAACAGTGAGGGTGTGTTCGTAGACATCTTTATGGTGGTGATGTTCGTCGGTTTCTAGCTTTAGTGCAGGAAGCTCTGGCAAAACTATTTCCGCAAGTCCCGAAGTAACTAGTGCCTCAAGACCCTTGCGGGGATTTGCTCCAAGCATAAGTTTTTGTAATTCAACTTGAATTCTTTCTGCAGAAACTATCTCGAGTCTTTGGCGCATTGACTGCATTGCCTCAAATGATGCTGGTTCTATTTCAAACCCAAGTTGAGATGCAAACCTGGCCCCACGAAGCATGCGTAAGGGGTCATCACCAAACGAGTCTTCTGGCTTACCTGGGGTTTTGAGCACCTTGTCGCCCAGATCGCGCAAGCCTCCAAATGGGTCAACAAACTCCCTAGCAGGAAGAGTTAGAGCCATGGAGTTGACGGTGAAGTCACGGCGTTGTAAGTCGTGCTTCAAATCGGTTCCGAATTTTACTTCTGGTTTTCTAGAGTCAACATCGTATTTATCGGTTCGATAAGTTGTAATTTCAATTTGACTGTCACCGACTCGACAACCAATGGTTCCAAACTCTTTTCCAATTTCCCAGTGGGTATCCACTTTGCCCTTGATGACTTCAAGAATCTGTTCTGGGGTGGCGTTTGTGGTTAGGTCAATATCAGGTGCTACTCGACCAAGAATTGCATCTCGAACCGGTCCTCCGACAAGGGCTAGCTCATATCCTGCGATTTCGAACATCGCACCGAGCGAATCAAGAAGCGGTGTTTTTGTAACACGCTCAAGGTTTTTCATAGCGTCGGATGAATGCATATGTTCAACCTTGCCACAACGCATAGGTGGTTTCTATCAGGCAAAATGGGCGCATTTGGTCTTGAGGTTAGGCTTAACAACATGACCCGTGAAAAGCCAGCTCCTGTTGTAGAAGTCTCGGCTGGTGGTTTTGTGGTTTCGAAAACTGATTCGACTCTGGTGGCGCTTATGGCGAGGTTTAATCGGGGCGGAAAACTCGAATGGTGTATTCCAAAGGGCCATCTAGAGCCGAATGAATCCAATGAGCAGGCAGCGTTGCGAGAGGTTTTTGAAGAAACGGGCCTGAGCGCAGAAATCACAGATTACCTAGGGGGTGTGAGTTACACCTTTAATCAAAAAGGTAAGAACGTATCCAAAACTGTTCACGTCTACTTAATGAACCAACTATCCGGTGAGCTAACCATGGAGCACGATCCAAATCATGAGGCAAGTGAACTAGCCTGGGTAAAATTGAGCGAGCTTATCAATAGGCTCTCTCATGTAAATGAGAAAAGAATTGCCAAAGTGGCTCTAGAACTTATCGAGGCTCGAATTTGAAGAAAATAACAATTGTCCTAATTGTTGCTATCGCTGCCTCCATTGGGTTGGCAGCAATGCCTGCATTCCCAAACGAGAGAACGGCGGTCTTCCCTGAGGGTGTTTCGATTCTGGGCGGATCCGACATCACGCTGGTTGCCAGACAATCAACTTTTCCAGTGGTCGTGAGTAACAGCCACGGTAGTGAGGCGAGAGTGATTGTGCATCTGATTTCTACGAGCCCAAAACTTGTTGTTGAGGAAACGACAGATTGGCTCGTTATGCAACCGGGTACCACCGTCAATGCTCAGTTTCCAGTGTCTGCAATCGGTAGCGGTGATGTTGTGATGGTTGCCTGGTTAACTTCAATTAGCGGAGTTGAGATCGGGCCAAAGGTGCTAATTAAACTCACCGTTAATCCTGATATTGAAACTTGGGCAATAGGCTTGTTTTTTGGGATTGTTGCGGTGTTGACAGTCGTTGGATTGATTCGAACATCGCGTAGACATAGATCTAGCTAGGAAATCTTATGGGTGTCGCCAAATCATCTTTAGTGATGGCCGGTGGAACAATAACCTCCAGGGCTCTCGGGTTTATTCGCACCGTAGTTTTGGCGCTGACAATCGGTGTTACTACCGATGCCGCAGACGCCTTCGGTGTTGCAAACCAACTACCCAATAATGTTTACGCAATTATCGCCGGTGGTGTCCTCTCTGCGGTGCTGGTTCCGCAGATAGTAAAGGCTAGATCTCACAAAGACGGTGGTTTTGGCTACATCGACCGCCTTTTAACTTTGGCAATTGTGGTTTTTGCTTCGGTGAGCGTGGTTGCTACCCTCGCGGCACCCTTCTTGATTTCTATTTACACAACCGGGTGGTCTCCAGCTCAGTTGGCACTTGCTTCCGCGTTTGCTTACTGGTGCATTCCGCAGCTATTTTTCTACGGTCTTTACGCGATGCTCGGAGAAGTTTTAAACGCTCGAAGTGCATTTGGTCCTTACATGTGGGCTCCGGTTCTAAACAACGTTGTTGGGATTATTGGTCTGATTGGCTTCTTGGTAATTTTTGGAGCGGACCCAGTCGGGGCTAGGTCTGTGGAGAGTTGGGGACCAGATCAAATTGCCCTTCTGGCTGGCTCCGCAACCCTAGGGGTTGCATCCCAAGCGCTCATATTGTTTTTGTCTTGGAAGAAAATCGGAATCAATTTTTCGCTGAACTTCTCTTGGCGAGGGGTTGGGCTTCGTCCCGCGATGAAAGCGGCCACTTGGACAATCGGAATGGTCTTGGTTTCACAAATTGGTGGTTTGGTTCAGACCTTCGTCGCGTCTCGGGCAGTAGCGGATAGATCAGAAGATCTAGCGATTGCATCGGTTGCAGCCATGTTGATTGCTTGGTTGCTTTTCATGCTGCCCCACTCCGTCGTAACAGTCTCGATAGCTACGGCTTACTTCACCAAGATGAGTGAGCACGTTCACGATAAAAGAATCGATCTTATGAAGATTGATCTTCGTGCGGCCCTTCGAGTGGTTGTTTTGGTCAACGTGTTTTCATCAATAGCACTTATTCTTCTTTGCTATCCAGTTGCCAGAGTGTTTGTTGGAGAGTATCCATCAACAGTTGCTTTAGGTAACGTGTTGTTTACAACCATGTTTGGTTTGGTCCCTTTTGGTTTGGTGTTCATGTTTCAAAAGGCATTTTTTGCTCTAGAAGACACCAGAACACCATTTGTTTTCACAACTATCCAGATAGCGATTCACATCGCCGGTTCAATCACCTTGTTTTTCACAATGACATCTGAATTTCTTGTTATGTCACTAGCTGGTCTCACCAGCGCAACTATTCTGATTCAGGCTCTGTTTGCTTACGCATTCCTAAGGGCACGGATCGGATTTATAGGAACTGCGCCAAAGGGTGAGGGCTTGACACTAAGAGTGGTGGTTGCAGCTGTGGCTGCGGCCCTGGTTGGCTACGGAATGATTCTGGCCTTAGGTGGGACAGCTGAGGGCAGTTTGGGCCTCGGTTCTATAGCCGGTGCTCTCATGGTTATCGTTGCCACGGGAATAGCCATGCTTCTTGTTTACGTCTTGGTTTTGAAGCTTCTAGGTGTTCCAGAGATAGATAGCGCCCTTAAGGGAATTCGCGGAATACTGCGTCGCTAAACTTAGTTCTTGTTGAGTGGTTGCCATTGTCGCCACACCAAGAAAGAAGAAGATGCGCGAAGTAATCATTATTGGATCAGGCCCCGCCGGATACACCGCGGGCATCTATGCCGCGAGAGCAGGCCTGAAGCCTCTTCTTATTGCTTCCAGCGTTGAAGCCGGTGGCGAGCTAATGAAGACCACCGATGTTGAAAACTTCCCTGGTTTCCCAGATGGGCTAATGGGACCAGATCTAATGATGAAATTTCAGGCCCAGGCCGAACGCTTCGGAACAGAAATCTTGCTACAAGACGTTGTTGAAGTTGACCTCAAGGCGAACCCAAAGATCGTCAAGATTGGTACCGGAGAAACCTTTGAAGCCAAGACCGTCATTTTGGCCACCGGGGCTGCTTACCGTGAGCTTGGTTTGCCCAAGGAAAAGGAACTATCCGGGCACGGTGTGAGCTGGTGCGCCACCTGTGATGGTTTCTTCTTCAGAGAAAAAACCATCGCTGTTGTTGGTGGTGGGGATTCCGCCATGGAGGAAGCTAACTTCCTAACCCGCTTTGCATCCAAGGTTTATGTCATCCACCGCAGGAACGAGCTCAAGGCCTCAAAGATTATGCAGGATAGGGCGAAGGCCAATCCCAAGATTGAATTCATCTGGAACGCCGGTGTTGAAGAGCTTCTAGGTGAAGGCAAACTCACCGGGGTGAAACTCAAGGACACCGTCACAGGGGCTGAGTCCCAGCTAGATCTAGATGGCTTATTTATTGCCATTGGAAATGACCCGAGGGTCTGGTTGGTTGAGAACCAGCTGGAGCTGACTGAGGACAAGTTCATCAAGGTAGATGGTCGAACCTCAAAGACTTCGCTACCCGGGGTTTTTGCATGTGGCGATGTGATTGACCCGACTTACCGTCAGGCAATCACAGCGGCGGGTTCGGGTTGTGTCGCAGCGTTAGACGCCGAGCATTTCATCAGCGCGCAGTAGATTTAGAACAGATCGATAATTTAGGAGAAATCATGGCACCCAAGAATGTAACCACCGCTTCTTTCCAGGCGGATGTGCTTTCAAACCCGAAGCCTGTAATGGTGGACTTCTGGGCCGAGTGGTGTGGGCCATGTCGCATGGTTTCACCAATTCTTGACGAGATTGCAGCTGAGTACTCAGACAAGATCGAAATCGTAAAAGTAAATGTCGATGAAGAGCCAGAGCTAGCCATGCAATATGGCGTTACTGGAATACCGCTTATGGGTATTTTTCAAGGTGGCCAGCTGGTCAAGCAAATGGTTGGAGCAAAGCCTAAGCAGGCAATTGTTGCTGACCTTGCAGAATTCCTAGCCTAAAAACCGAAAGGTTTTTAGTTAGCTTCCTTTTTTCTTGTAACCAATCTCATCCAGGATTCGGTTCAAATCCGCGACCGTTGCGAAGTCAATAATTAGCTGACCCTTCTTGCGACCAAGAGCGATCTTCACTGTCGTGTTTAGCTGGTCGCCAAGTCCCTCGGCAATTTCCTTCAAAAGATCCTGACGGGTCCCTTGAATGATTTTTGGCTTTTTGTTTTCTGGCTTATCGATGCCAACAATTTCTTCCAAAGATCTAACTGACAAACCTTCGTTGATTGTTTTAGTTGCAAAGTACTCCATGCGAGAGGCATCAGCTGCACCAAGAATTGCTCTGGCGTGACCGGCAGATAAAACGCCCGATGCCACTTGTCTTTGAACGCTCGCCGGTAACTTCAACAAACGAAGGGTGTTGGTGATTTGTGGACGTGATCGACCAATGCGCTCAGCGAGCTGTTCTTGAGTAATTCCAAAATCTTCCAAGAGCTGCGAGTAAGCACTTGCTTCTTCGAGTGGGTTTAGATCACTGCGGTGAAGGTTTTCTAGGAGTGCATCGCGCAACATATTTTCGTCTGCTGTTTCACGAATAACAGCGGGAATCTTTGTCAGTCCTGCTTCTTTGGATGCGCGAAGTCTTCGCTCCCCCATGATCAATTCATATTTGCCTTCAGATTTTTCTCTGACGACAATAGGCTGCAAAACACCTAGCTCGCGAATGGAATGAACGAGTTCTGAAAAAGCCACTGGTTCAAAAACAGATCTTGGTTGTTTTGGGTTAGGAACTATTGCCTGAACGTCTAGGTGGCCAAAGCGAGCACCAGGAACTGCGACAAGGTTTGATTCTTTTGTTCCACCGACTGGAAAAAATATGTCCACTGGTCGTTCAGTAGTTTTATCTGAAGTTGGAATTAGTGAACCAATGCCTCTACCGAGACCGCCTTTTTTCTCAGCCACGAGCTGCTCCTCTGTTTGCCATTTCTATTGCTGCTTCCAGATATGCAATTGCACCTGGTGATGTTCGATCGTAAGAAATTACAGTGCGTCCATAACTTGGTGCTTCGGAAACTCGAACTGATCTTGGAATGATTGTTGAAAGAACTTGATTTGGAAAATGTAGTTTTACTTCGTCCGCAACTTGCGAAGCAAGTTTGGTTCTTGAGTCATACATCGTTAGCAAGATTGTAGAAAGTTCAAGTGAAGGGTTAAGGTGCTTCTTGATCATCTCGATGCTCTTTACAAGTTGGCTTAAACCTTCGAGTGCGTAGTACTCGCATTGAATTGGAATTAGAACTTCTCTTGCTGCAACGAACGCGTTCACTGTCAACAGACCCAAGCTAGGTGGGCAGTCAATCAAGACAAAATCCGGTGGTGTTGGGGTTGAAGCGATATAGGTCTCTATAGCGGTACGAAGGCGCTGTTCTCTAGCAACCAACGAAACGAGTTCGATCTCGGCACCGGCGAGATGGATGGTAGCTGGGACACAGGTTACTCCTGGGCTTTCAGTGCTCACCTGAACCACTTGGGCCATAGCGACATCGTCAATAAGCACTTCGTAGATACTCTTGATGTCGGCGTGATGATCAATTCCTAGGGCTGTGGACGCGTTGCCCTGTGGGTCTAAATCCACGACGAGAACCTTCAAACCTTTAGAAGCAAGAGCCGAAGCCAAGTTAACTGTGGTAGTGGTTTTGCCCACACCGCCTTTTTGGTTGGAAATAGTGATAATTCGAGTAGTTAAAGGTTTATCCACAACCTTAGACCCGGCTTGCTCCAAACGTTGAGAGTTTTCCACAAGCTCTCGAGCCAGCGGAGTATCAGCTAAGTCGGTCAAATTAGACGCTAAATCATCGGGATGTTTCACGTGAAACCCCCAAAATCTCAGACTTATCCACAAGCCATCCTGTGGGGTGTGGAGAACTCTCAAGTCGACCGTTAGGGTAGCCCAGTCCCTTTACAACGCTAGGTTTGGTAACCGCTGTGGTCTCTGAAGGCTGTTCTGACATTTAGTTCTCCTTCGAAGAATCTAGCGTAGTTTTGACTACCGATGTGGGCTCAGCGAGAAACTTTTCACCACAAATTTGGATCTCGAACGATGCAATTCCCAGCTTCTTTTGGAGCCTCTTCGCAGCCTCTATTTCCTCAGCAGCTTTCGATCCCTTGAGGGCTATAAGTGAACCCCCTGTTTTCAGAAGGTGCACTGTCAATCGAAGGAGTTTATCCAGAGCGGCTACCGCCCTAGCAGTGACGATATCAAACTTTAGGTCCAAGACTTCCTCAGCCCTAGCTCTTCTGACTTCAATGTTGGTCAGACCAAGTTCCTGAATTACCTCTAGCATCCAGCTGGATCTGCGTTCCATAGGTTCAATTAGGACAAAGCGAGCCTCTGGCAAGGCAATTGCCATGGGGATGCCCGGTAGTCCGGCCCCTGACCCAACGTCGGCAACCAGGTCCCCTGCTTTGACGGTTTCGGCTACCACAGCTGAATTCAGGATGTGTCTGGACCAGAGCTTGTCGAGCTCCCTGGGCCCAAGAAGGCCTAGGTCATCACTGTCATTGGCGAGCTTCTGGGCAAAGGCTCTGGCCTTCTCAATCTGAGGGCCAAAAATTGCTTTGGCTGATTCTGGCTCAGCCTCGAATTGTTTCACGTGAAACTATTCAGGCTTGGAGATTACGATGTGACGGTCGCGTCCTTCGCCTTCGGACTCTGAGCTCAAACCAGCCTCACCGATCAAGTCGTGAGCAAGTTTTCTTTCGTAGGAGCTCATTGGCTTAAGGTGCTTTGGTTCGCCGGTTTCTTTCACCTGGCTGATGAACTTCTCAACCACCTTGGTGAGCTGGTCGATCTTGGCCTGTCTGGAGCCGCCAACATCCAAGATCAGGCGTGAGTAGCTAGAGGTCTTGACCTGTACGGCCAGGCGGGTGAGCTCCTGGAGGGCCTCGACGGTGTCCGGGTGTGAGACCAAAGCTAGGTTGGAATCCTTGCTAGCGGTGACCGCTAGATACGCTCTGCCTTCACGAACGTCGATGTCAATATCGCCATCTAAATCTGTTATGTCAAGTAGTTCTTCGAGGTAGTCAGCGGCAATGTCGCCTTCTTCCTCAAGTTGCTTGACTGTTCTTTCTTTGCTTTCTTCTAAATCTGCCATCTTGGTTTCCTACTTCTTCTTTTTCTGGTCTTTTTTGGCCCGCTTCTTTGAAACTGGCTGGTCTCGTTGAGCCTTCTCGGCTGCTTCAGCTGCTGCCTGGGCAGCCTCTTCGGCGTCTTTTTTGGCCTGAAGTTCCTTTGGAAGCTTGCCTTTCTTGGCTAAGCGCTCGATCCTAGCTTTGTAAGCAGGGGATCCTTCGGTTGGCATGTTGCGGATAACAATGAACTGCTGACCCATGGTCCAGAAGTTAGAGGTTAGCCAGTAGAAGATAACCGCGATTGGGAAAGATACTCCGGAGATTACGAAGATTAGTGGGAACACGTAGAGCAGGATCTTCTGGGTCTGCATGTATTGGCTGTTTTGGACATCAGGATTCTGGTTTTTCGCGATGATCTGCTTCTGGGTAATGAACTGTGAGGCAGACATCAAAACCACCATGACTCCAGCCAAGATCTGGACCTCGATACCGGTAGCGGTAAGGAAGGTTTCAGAGAGCTTTGCGCCGAGTAGGTTGGCGTCTGAGAACTGGGTTGCAAGGGTGGAGTTCATTAGGCCAACGCCAGATTTTTGGGCCTGGGCGTCGTTCAAGACGAAGAAAAGGCCGGTAAAGATAGGGATTTGGACCAGGATTGGAAGGCAGGAGCTGAGGGGGTTAGACCCGGTTCTTTTGTATAGATCCATCTGCTCTTTGGCAAACTTCTCTCTGGATTCGCGGTCGTTTTTACCCTTGTATTTCTTTTGCAGCTTCTGAAGCTCAGGCTGGACCAGCATCATGTTTCGTTGAGATTTAATCTGCTTAACAAACAGCGGGATAAGAGCTGATCGAACGACCAAAACTAGACCAACGATGGCCAAAACCCAGCTCAAACCGGACTCAGCGGCTATGCCAAAAAAGGTGAAGAAGGTGTGAAAACTGACCAAAATCAGCTCAATTATCCACTTAATTGGAAACAGAAAATCCATTTGATTACCTTCCTTGGGGCTTTGGTGAAACAAAGCCGTTTTCTAGCACAATAAAACTCTGGTTTGAGGGCTTGACCTGGTCAATTCCCCCCTGGGACCAAGGGTTGCATCTGACAATCCTTGCCGCTGTCAACACGCTACCAACAATCACTCCCCGCTGTTGGATTTGGCCTAAGCCATAAGCCGAACAGGTCGGATAGTACCTACAAACATCTCCGTAAAGCGGAGATATGAACTTCCTGTACCCCTTGAGGAACAAAACAACCAGGTTCCTAGGAACCAGCCAAATTGTCCACAAGGCATTCATTTCAGCCCGCAGACCTTCTCAAAATCGGCGGAAAGCTGCTGAAAATCAAGTTCTGCGCTGCCTGGGAGGGTCCTGAGCACGACCTGGGAGCCAGTTGGAAATGATTCCAATTGCTTCCTCACTAGGCTCCTAAGTCTTCTTTTCAAAAGATTCCTCTTGACAGCTCCCCCACTTGCCTTCGAAACCACCAACCCAAATTTTTTGGGTTGGTCTTCTTCGATTAGTCGATACCCGACCAAATGGCTAGTGGATTGTTTTTTGCCGGCTCGCATGATCTTGCGAAAGTCATCGCCTCGAACTAGTCGGTTGGCCCGATCCAGCATTTTGGTTTTTAGGCCGAAAGTTCTTTGCGACCCTTACGACGACGTGCAGCCAAAATAGCCCTGCCGGCGCGGGTTGCCATGCGAAGTCTGAAGCCGTGCTTTTTTGAGCGACGACGGTTATTTGGCTGATAAGTGCGCTTGCTCATTTGAATACACTCCGAAAATTAATTTAGGAACCAGGTGAGTCGGCTAGTGGCCTTTATTTTATTGGGCTGTTGGTTCCTTGCTACAGCGCAACCTCTCAAATCTAGAGCCTCGAGGGGTGTTTGGTCAAGTCGAAAACCTACCAATATTTTAATTAGAAAAATCGCATTCACAAATCTTGGATTTGCTTTTAATCCCAGATTTCAGTTGACTACTTGTCTAGTCTTCGATGTTTTCCACAGCCCCGAAAATGTTAATAGATTATGTGGAAAACTATTCAAATTGACGAAAGGGGGATCCAAGTGAGTGAGCTAGACGAAGTTGCAAAGCAATGGTCATCGGTAGTTTCAAGACTCACAACTAAAGGATCCCTTAGCCCCCAACTAATGGGTTTTTTGACCCTTGTGGAACCAAAGGGTGTCCTCGCGGACACCTTGTATTTGGAGGTTCCAAATGATCTAACCCGCGGAATGCTCGAGCAGCGGATCCGAACCGACATCCTTGAGGTGTTGCAAGAGGACGCTCTCATGGGTGGGCCAACCAACTTTGCCGTTGTGGTCAACCCAGATATTGAGGGAAAAACCGCCGTTTCTGATACCCCTGAAAACGTCTTTCCGATTGGTTCCGCACCATCCCTTCAGTCTGAGGAATACCCTAGAAAAACCGGGTCTGTTGGGGTAGTTTTTGACACCAGATTAAATCCCAAATACAACTTCGATAACTTCGTAACCGGAGGGTCCAACCGCTTTGCTCATGCAGCTGCATTTGCTGTATCGGAGACTCCGGCCAAGGCATACAACCCGCTATTTATTTACGGTGGTTCAGGTCTTGGCAAGACTCATCTTCTGCACGCCATTGGCCACTATGCCCTCAGTCTTTATCCAAAAATCAAGGTTCGTTACGTGTCCTCCGAAGAGTTCACAAATGACTTCATCAATGCCATCCAGAACAACCGAAGCTCGGCCTTTCAGGCTGAATATCGGGATATCGACGTTCTGTTAATTGACGACATCCAATTCCTACAAGGAAAAGACCAGACCCAAGAAGCTTTTTTCCACACCTTCAACACCCTGCATGATCACAACAAGCAGGTGGTCATAACCTCCGACTTGCAGCCAAAAGAGCTAACCGGCTTTGAGGAGCGGATGCTTTCCAGGTTTGAGTGGGGTCTAATAACTGATATCCAGGCTCCTGAGCTGGAAACCCGAATCGCAATCCTAAGAAAAAAGGCCGAAAACGAAAAGATTAAGGTCCCGGACGAGATCCTTGAATATATGGCCGCTCGTGTTGCCTCCAATATTCGAGAGCTTGAAGGCACTTTGATTCGAGTCACAGCCTTTGCAGCCCTAAACAGGACTCGGGTGGATATGAACCTGGTTCAAACCGTCCTAAAAGACGTTGTTCCGCTGGGGGAGCAGAACATTATCATCCCCAACGACATCATTGCCGAGGTGTCAAAGTATTACTCGATTACCCCAAGTGACCTTTTTGGCTCTTCCAGGCAGCAAGCCGTTGCCCAAGCTAGGCAGATTGCCATGTATTTAATTAGGGAGCAAACCAACTTGTCGCTTCCAAAGATTGGCCAGTTGTTTGGAAACCGGGACCACACCACGGTTATGTATGCAAACAAGAAGGTTACAGACCTAATGAAGGAGCGCCGAGCCCTTTATAACCAGGTAACTGAGATCCTCAACAGAGTTAAGCAAAAGTCCCGTGGATAACCTGTGGATAACTATGTAATTGGCTGATTTAATGCTAAAAACCAACGCTGTGGAGAATAAAAGTCAACAGGATAGGTGGTTATCCACACACTTATACACAACTGTGTAAACAAGTTTCAAAGATGTAGTTTTTAGAGAAATAAAGGGATATAGCAAGTTATCCACAGTTTCAACAAGGGTTAATGTGATTATTACTTAAATAGCTTCTAAGTAGATCTATAACCCTTATAAAACTGCTGGTCTAAAACCCGTATCAGAGTGTGCCAAGATTAAAGACCTACTAGGAGGGGAACCAATTGAAGTTTCAAGTCAATAAAGACGTATTAAACGAGGCTGTGTCATTTGCGGTGAGATTACTCCCTCAAAGAACCACCCTCCCAATTCTTAGTGGAATCCTCATCGAGGCAGATGCCAATAATCTTCGGTTATCAGTCTTTGACTACGACACCTCCGCCCAGGTAGAAATAGCGGCCAAAGTAGAACAATCCGGCAGGGTGCTGGTCTCTGGTCGCCTTCTGGCTGAGATTGTAAGTAAACTCCCAAACTCGATTGTTGACTTTGCTACCGATGGGTCAAAAGTTCAAGTGAATTGTGGCTCAGCCAAATTCTCACTACTAACCATGCCAATTGATGAGTATCCAACACTTCCAGCGATTCCGGAAACTTCAGGACAAGTTTCTGGTGAAGACTTCGCTTCCGCTATCTCCCAGATTTCTGTCGCGGCCTCCAAAGAGGATGTGACACCAGTTCTCACAACAGTGCTACTAGAAACCTCAACGGAAAACATTTCTCTTGTTGCAACAGATCGTTACCGTGTCGCGGTTCAGGATATTCCATGGAAATCAAAAACCTCTGGTGCTAATCAGACAGCGCTAATTCCAGCAAAGACCCTTCAGGAGATAGCAAAGACTTTTGCCAACCAAGGTGAAGTTTCGATTTCAATTAACCCATCCGATGAGAAAGATTTAATTGCTTTTAAGGCAAACAATCGCTCCGTTACTTCAAGACTAATCAAGGGAAACTTTCCAGCCGTAAAAACCTTATTCCCTGAAAAGATTGAAAACTTCGCAATCATCAACACGCAGGATTTACTTGATTCAACCAAGCGAGTCTCCTTGGTTCTAGAACGCGAAAGTCCAATCAAATACATTTTCAGCTCAACTTCCTTGAATTTAGAGGCCGCTGGCGGAGAAACCGCCCAGGCCTCCGAAAGCATTGATGTTCAAGTTACCGGTCCTGATGTAACAGTTTCTCTAAAGCCACAATTCCTAATAGATGGTTTAGCTGGTGTAAAAACTGAATTTGCGAAAATTGGCTTCACAAACAGCGACAACCCAAATAGGCCAAGTCCGGTTTTGATTACCAACCACCAGGCAAAAGAAAAATCAGCTAGCGATAGCTACATGTATCTTCTACAGCCAAATCTTCTTGGCCGCTAAAAAGAAAATAGAGTTTTCTCGAGAAGATGTTTGCGAAGCGAGTAAAACTCACCAACTTTAGAAACTACGAGTCAGCAGATATTGAGTTTACTTCTGGGATAAATCTAATTTACGGGCCAAACGGCCAGGGAAAAACCAACCTGGTTGAAGCCCTGAATTTCTTTGCAGCCCTGGATTCACATCGAGTGGCTGGGCAGACCCCACTTATCAAACAAGGCAAATCAACTGCCCTAATCTCGCTTGAGTTGTCCCACGAAAGTAGAGACTTACTTCTCGAGTATGAGATCAACGCTGATTCATCAAACAGAGCCAGGCTCAATAAGTCTGAGGTTGCTAAACCTAAAGACATACTGGGTTATCTTAACTCGGTAATTTTTGCCCCCGAGGACCTAGACATAGTAAAACGAGACCCAAGTAACAGAAGGGCCTTTATAGACCAACTGATTGTTCAGTTCAACCCCCGGATGCACGGTGTTTATGCCGATTATGACCGTGTTCTAAAACAACGAAACACCCTCTTGAAATCCGCCAGAGCCACCGGCACCAAGGGAGATAGTTTGTCTACCCTAGACGCCTGGGACCAAGCCTTGGTCAAAAATGGAACCGAAATCATCGCTGCACGAGTTGCAATCACCAAAAAACTCTCACCCCCGCTTGTGACCAACTACCAAAACATCGCCAAGAGCAATAACCAACCAGGCATGTTTATTCGATCTTCCGTGGTGGAAGCAAGCAAGATTGATCAAGATGATCTTGAGACCCAGGATGCTATAGACACAACCAACAAAGAAGAAACCTCAATCTTGTTCCAGCAAAAACTGTCCCTGGTTCGCCATAAAGAACTTGAGCGAGGAATCACGCTAGTTGGCCCACACCGCGATGATCTTCAGCTAAACCTCGGCTCTCTTCCAGCAAAGGGCTATGCAAGCCATGGAGAGAGCTGGTCCTACGCTCTTTCTTTGAAGCTTGCATCGCTTGAGATTCTCAAATCTGAATCAAAGCTAGGAGACCCGATCTTGATACTCGACGACGTCTTTGCTGAGCTAGATAAAGACCGCAGAGAAAAGCTTTCTGACCTAGTGCAGCAGAATGAACAGGTGCTAATAACAGCTGCCGTGATAGAGGATGTCCCCAATAATTTGCTTGCCAACAAATTTGAAGTTGAGTCTGGAAAGGTAAGGCATGCCTGAAGACAACAACTTTGCTGTTGATTTCTATTACGCCATGAAGGCAGCCGTTACCGGAAGGGTATCCAAGGACCAGAAGCGAATCATAGAGAAAAAGAAAATTCGCTCAAAACCCTTTGATTCTGGCCGTGACCCAGTCCCAGCAGGAAACACCATCGACTCCCTAATGCACGATTTTCGCTGGCAATCGCAGCTAGAGGAAGCAGAGCTATTTGTTCGCTGGAGCGAAATAGTCGGTGAAATTAACGCTAAGAATTCACAACCTGAAACCTTGAATAATGGCAAGTTAACAATTCGCTGTAAATCGACCGCTTGGGCTACCGAATTGCGATTGATGCAAAATCAAATTTTGGAGAAAATCGAGGCCGCATTTCCAGAGCTAAAAATATCGAATATTTCGTTCATTGGTCCAGACGCACCAAGTTGGAAAAAAGGCTCAAGATCGGTTCCCGGTCGAGGACCTAGAGACACCTACGGATAGATTTCCCCAACCTCGAATATTTGCCCTTCGGACAATGTAAAATAGAAAAGTTAGCAAACCCGAATATAAGTCGCGTTGCGCTGTTATGTGGAACTAACTCGTTACTAGAGGAGCATTTCGTAAATGGCAGTCAAGAAAGAACCGGCAAGCAAATCAACAAAGGCCGTGAAAACACCAGTCAAAGCTGCTGCCAAAACAACTCAAAAAGTAGCGACAAAACCTAAATCTGAAAAAGAAACCAAACCTAAATCTGCCTCAAAATCTGGCTACGACGCCGGAAGCATTCAAGTCCTTGAGGGATTAGAAGCTGTTCGGAAGAGACCGGGAATGTATATCGGATCTACTGGTCCGCGCGGTCTTCACCATCTTGTTTACGAAATTGTTGATAACTCCGTTGACGAATCACTCGCTGGTCACTGCGATGAAATCAATGTGTTTATCACCAAAAAAGGTTGGATCAAAGTAGTCGACAACGGTCGAGGCATCCCGGTTGATATGCACCCGGTCGAGAAAAAACCAGCCGTTGAAGTTGTTCTAACTGTTTTGCACGCTGGTGGAAAGTTTGGCGGTGGCGGTTACGCAGTCTCCGGAGGACTACACGGTGTAGGTGCATCTGTTGTGAACGCGCTCTCGACCGATCTAAAAGTGCAGGTAGCAAGAGATGGATTCTTATGGAGCCAGGATTATAAGATCGGTGTTCCTCAAGCACCACTTGCCAAAGGTAAGAAAGCCGACTACACCGGAACCACAATCGAATTTAAACCCGATGTTTCAATCTTTGAAACAGTTGAGTTCGAATACGAAACTCTAAGAGCAAGATTCCAGCAGATGGCTTTTATAAATAAAGGTCTTGGAATAACCCTCACCGATGAGCGAAGCGATAAAACTGAAAGTTACAAGTACACTCGCGGTCTTGTTGACTATGTTGAGTTCCTAAACGCCTCAAAGAAGATTGAAATCGTCCACGACGAGATTATTTCTTTGGAAGCAGAAACCTCCAAGAAAGACATGTCTATTGAAGTGGCCATGCAATGGACTAACGCCTATACAGAGTCTGTTCACACCTACGCGAATACGATTAACACCCACGAGGGTGGTACCCACGAAGAGGGCTTCAGAACAGCTATTACTTCGCTACTGAATAAGTACGCCAGATCCAACAACCTTCTAAAAGAAAAGGACGAGAACCTCTCCGGTGACGACGTTCGTGAGGGCCTAACTGCAGTTATCTCAATCAAGCTTTCCGAGCCTCAGTTTGAGGGCCAAACCAAGACCAAACTTGGAAACACCGAAGCCAAGACTTTTACCCAAAAAATCGTCAACGATCAACTAGGCGACTGGTTTGAGCGTAACCCCCAGTCGGCAAAAGAAATTGTCCGCAAAGCAATCCAAGCTGCGGCTGCTCGAATGGCTGCAAGAAAAGCTCGCGAAGCAACCAGAAGAAAAGGTCTTTTGGAATCTGGCGGTATGCCAGGAAAACTTCGCGACTGCTCTTCAAGAGACCCAGCGCTTTCAGAAATCTATATTGTCGAGGGTGACTCAGCGGGCGGTTCTGCAGTTAGCGGTAGAGACCCAGAGCACCAAGCAATCTTGCCGCTTCGCGGAAAGATTCTGAACGTTGAGAAGGCGCGACTTGACAGGGCGCTCGCGAACACTGAAGTGCAAGCGCTAATTGCCGCTTTTGGTACTGGCATCGGCGAAGAGTTTGATGTTTCGAAGATTAGGTACCACAAGTGCATCTTGATGGCTGATGCTGATGTCGACGGCCAGCACATCAGAACCCTGCTACTTACTTTGCTATTTAGATATATGAGACCACTTATTGAACACGGCTACGTGTATCTTGCCCAGCCTCCGCTATACCGAATCAAGTGGACCAACGCAGAGCACGAGTATGTTTACACAGATCAAGAGCGCGACTTGAGACTCAAAGAGGGCGAAAAAGCTGGAAGAAGAATTCCAAAAGAGAACTCAATCCAGCGCTATAAAGGTCTTGGCGAGATGGACTACGACGAGCTTTGGGCAACCACCATGGACCCAGCCAGAAGAACACTTCTCCAAGTAACCCTCGACGACGCAGCCCTTGCGGACGAAGTTTTCTCAACTCTGATGGGTGAAGACGTTGAGGCAAGAAGATCATTTATCCAGAAAAACGCGAAAGATGTTCGTTTCCTAGATATCTAGGAAAGAGAGAAAACCATGGCAGATAAGACAGACGCACCAGAGCCTCGTATGGACCACGTTGAGCAGGTAGATCTGCAAGTCGAGATGCAGCGAAGCTACCTCGACTACGCCATGAGCGTTATCGTTGGACGCGCGTTACCGGATGTTAGAGATGGACTAAAGCCAGTTCACCGCAGAGTTTTGTATGCGATGTATGACGGGGGATACCGACCAGACAAGCAGTTCTCAAAGTGCTCTCGTGTTGTTGGTGACGTTATGGGTCAGTACCACCCACACGGTGACACTGCTATTTATGACACCTTGGTAAGACTTGTTCAGTCTTGGAACCTTCGCTACCCACTTGTTCTAGGTCAAGGTAACTTCGGCTCTCCTGGAAATGACCCCGCAGCTGCTCCTAGATATACCGAATGCAAAATGGCTCCACTTGCCATGGAGATGGTTCGAGACATCGACGAAGACACAGTTGATTTCCAAGATAACTACGACGGTAGAACTCAAGAGCCGACCATACTTCCAAGCAGGATCCCAAACCTTCTAATAAATGGTTCGATCGGTATCGCAGTTGGTATGGCCACCAACATCCCTCCTCACAACCTGCGTGAGGTTGCCGAAGGTGCGATCTGGTATCTAGAGAACCCAGATGCTTCGGAAGAAGAATTGCTTTCAGCATTGATGCAACGCATCAAGGGACCAGATTTCCCAACCGGAGCCGAAATCATTGGCCGGCGTGGTATTGAAGACGCTTATCGAACCGGACGTGGTTCGATCACCATGCGAGCAATCGTAAATGTCGAAGAACTGCAGGGAAGAACCTGCCTTGTTGTTACCGAGCTTCCATATCAAGTAAACCCCGACAACCTAGCTCAGAAAATTGCAGAGCTAGTTAAGGAAGGCAAGCTGAGCGGAATTGCAGACATCAGAGACGAAACCTCAGGTCGTACCGGACAGCGACTGATTATTGTCCTAAAGCGAGATGCCGTAGCAAGAGTTGTTCTAAACAACTTGTTTAAATACACCCAGCTAAGAGATAACTTCAGTGCCAACATGCTGGCACTTGTCGACGGGGTACCAAGGACGTTGTCCTTGGATGGATTCATCTCGCACTGGGTAAACCACCAGGTTGACGTAATCGTTAGAAGAACTAACTTCAGACTGAAAAAGGCTGAAGAAAGAGCCCATATTCTTCGTGGTTATCTAAAGGCCCTAGACGCATTGGATGCCGTAATTGCCCTTATTCGAAAGAGCGAAAATGCAGATGTCGCCAAAGAAGGCTTGATGAAGCTTCTCAAGATTGATGAGTTGCAAGCTCGTGCAATCTTGAACATGCAGCTACGTCAACTTGCTGCTCTTGAGCGCCAAAGAATCATCGATGAAGCAGCTGCTTTGGAACTTGAAATCAAGGATTACAAGGCCATAATCGCAAGCCCTAAGAAACAACGCGAAATCATAAAAAGTGAATTGGTTGAGGTTGTTGAGAAGCACGGCGACGAGCGACGCTCTCAAATTCAATCCGGCGGCGATGACGATGTCTCTACCGATGACCTAATTCCTGAAGAGGAAATGGTTATCACTGTCACCCGCGGTGGGTACATCAAACGAACCAAGAGCACCAATTACCGCAGCCAACACCGCGGTGGTAAGGGCGTAAAGGGTGCCTCGCTGAGGGCAGACGATGTGGTACTTCACTTCTTTGTTACCACCACTCACCATTGGCTGCTCTTTTTTACCAACAAAGGTCGTGTTTACAGAGCCAAGGCTTATGAAGTTCAGGAAGCAGGGCGTGACGCAAAAGGACAGCACGTTGCCAATTTGCTCGCGTTGCAACCAGACGAGCAGATTGCGTCGATCCTGGATATCAGAGATTACAACCAGGCGCCTTATCTTGTCCTTGCCACTAAGTCAGGGCTGGTCAAGAAAACCGAACTTGAGTCCTACGACACCCCAAGATCTGGTGGAATCATCGCCATCAAGCTAAAAGGCAACGACGAGGTTATCTCGGCCATGTTGGTTTCAGAATCAGACGATCTGCTGTTGGTTTCACGCAAGGGCATGTCAATTAGATTCTCTGCATCTGATGAATCACTTCGCCCGATGGGCCGTGATACATCAGGAAACATCGGTATGAACTTCCGCAAGGGCGATGAATTACTGTCCGCCACAGTTATCAACGACATTGCAGATTCCTACGTATTCATAGCCACCGAAGGTGGCTATGCCAAGCGCACTGCCGTGGACCAATATCGCCCACAAAACCGCGGTGGTTTGGGCATCAAGGTCGCCAAACTAGAGGAAAAACGCGGTGATTTAGTGGGTGCAATCATCTGCTCTGAAGCAGACGAGGTGCTAGTTGTGCTCTCTAGCGGTAAAGTTGTCAGGTCCGCTGTTAGCGAGGTACCGGCCAAGGGCCGGGACACCATGGGAGTGGTGTTTGCCAGATTTGACGAAGCGGACTCAGTAATAGGACTAGCAAAAAACTCAGAGCGCAATTTGGAAGGTTCAATCGAGAATGAGTGAAGCCCCATCAAGGAAATCTAAACTGAAATCCCTATCCAGATTAAAGCTTCGCCCAACCCCAAGTGCCGACCAAAAAAGAGTGCAACTTAGGCTTGTGAAAATCGAAGTTTGGTCAGCGGCCAAGGCAGGGTTCTTTATAACAGTTGCTGCGGGAGTAGCAACCATTGTTGGTTTCTTTGCCATGTGGCTTGTAGTTGGTCAGCTGGGCTTGTTTGCATCGATTAACACTCTGCTAGCTAGTGCATTTGGCGATGGTGGCGTTGACATTCAACAAGAACTCTCTTTACCCCGAGTCATATCTTTTGCTTTTGGCTTATCCGTTTTCAACGTCTTGGTAGGAACATCTTTGGCAGCTGTTTACGCCATGATTTTCAACGTAATCGGCAAGATTACTGGCGGTATTGCGGTTAGCTTCACAAACAACTAGATTCACAACTGGTTTGGCTTCAATAGGTTTGTGCATTGTTTTTGGATGCATTAGACTCAATGAAGCTCTACGGGCCTATAGCTCAGGTGGTTAGAGCGCTTCACTGATAATGAAGAGGTCGGAGGTTCAAGTCCTCCTAGGCCCACCAGGGAGCATCTCTTCATCAGAGGTGATGGTTCCGTCCAAGAAACACCAGATCTAACGATCCGGGGACTTAGCTCAGTTGGTAGAGCACCTGCTTTGCAAGCAGGGGGTCAGGGGTTCGACCCCCCTAGTCTCCACTAGTCAAAAAACTCCCTTATGTTTGAAGGGGAGTTTTTTACTTGTGTGGAGAAATAGTCTGATTTATAGTCTGATTTTGGTCCCAAAACACCAAACTAGCTGCCACGGACAAAAAATTGCGGGTCAGCGAAAGAAACATAGTATCGTGAAATAGTGTTTGGCATTTGGCAAATAAAAATATAATTGCCTTCCTGTCCGGGGGACTGGGTAATCAGCTTTTTGTCTATGCGGCTGCGCTCGAACAAGCCGACCGCATAGGGGTAAATGTATTGGCGGATGTTTCGTGGTTTTACAGGCAAGACAAGAGGGTGTACCTGCTCGGTCATCTCTTTCCGAATCTCCAAGTAGTTGGAGGTTCATCGAGGGCCTCAAGAACACTTAGCAAAGCCTCTTCGATTTTGAACCGACTTAGAAAACACTCTGTTTTTGTGGAAAAAGGCTTCTATGAGACAAAAAACTCCTTTGATGATCGAATTTTTTCGATAACAGAAGGAACAAGGCTTCGCGGGTACTTTCAATCCACTAAGTATTTTCCATCGACAGGAGCTCTAGTCGCTGAGGCCGTAAGGCAGGCACGGGTGAGTAAAGAGGAACAGAGCACTTTAGACGACATTTGTTCGCGTCCATTTAATGCAATTCACGTCAGGCGCGGTGACTACTTTCATAGCCCATCCACTAGAGATTTTCACGGACTCACAACCAAGGAGTATTTCGAAGCGGGGTCAAGACTGTTCGGCAACTCAACCTTGCCTTGCCTTGTCTTTTCGGATTCCCCACAACTAGCCCGAAAAGAATTGGATGGGGTTGGGAATTTTGTCTTTGATCCCAAAATCTTGGATTTAGGAGAAGTTGCCACCCTAAAACTTATGTCCTACGCAAAAGGACTGGTTATTAGTAATTCATCATTTAGTTGGTGGGCCGCCTACACCATTTCCCAACGTGACCCGTGTGCAGTCATTGTGACTCCAAGGCCATGGTCAAAAAATATTGACTTCAACCACAACCTAATCCATCAAAATTGGATTAACCTCTCAATCTGACACCCAAAGCCTCGAAAGATGGCACTGTCTCACTAGTATTGAAGTAGTTCTCAAAGCATGAAAGCCCTGAAAAGGGAGCCTAGCGTTTGTAGCTCAACGGATAGAGCATCTGACTACGGATCAGAAGGTTGGGGGTTCGAGTCCCTCCAAGCGCACTTTTAGATCAATACCCCTGATTTTTCGGGGTGTAGAAACTCCAGTGGCTAACTTGCATGGAAATTGACAACTATTGATAAACAATGTATCGTTTATCAATATACATGTTTCGAAAGACCAAAGGAGAAGAATCGTGAGGGGATCGGAACGAGCGATACAAATCGGAACCATTTTGGTAATTGGGGTTTTGATGTTTATAGGACTTCTGGTTTCTGTAGCGGTGCCATTTGTAGCCTCTGGGCTAGTTGACGAATACAGTGAATACGCAAATGATTTCTGGGTAATTGTAGGAATGCTATTCGCACCAACTATTCTGGCAGAGTCGCTTCTGGTGATTATTCTTGTTCTACTGAGACGCATTCGAGTGGATCAAATGTTTTCTAATGCCTCGCACAAGTGGGTAGTTTCACTTTCCTACAACGCTGCTGCTCTTTCGGCTACGTTTGTGGTTATTTTGGTTTGGTTGAGTATCAAGAACACTCTTCCGCCCGTCATCGCACTGCTTTTGCTGATTGGAATTTTCCTGCCACTGGCAGTGTCGCTGGTAACCAGATCTTTGCTAGTTCTATTGAAGAGAGCTACGGCGAAATCCGAAGAGTTGGAAGGGGTTGTGTAATGCCTATCATCGTAGATTTCGAGGAGCAACGGAACCACAAGGGACTTACGGTTTCCCAACTTGCTGATGACGTTGGAATCACTCAAGCAAACCTTTTTGTCCTCAAAAGTAACCGAGCCAAGGCAATCCGCTTCTCAACGCTCGAGGCTCTCTGCATTGCTTTAGATTGCCAGCCTGGAGATATCTTAAAGTTTGAATCCGATAAGAGAAGAAACAAAGTCAGCATGGCGAAAGAACTCCGCAGAGAGCAGAAATAGCTTTTGTGCTCTGATGCTTAGTTATCTGACCCTAGAAACAAACTGAATCTCTAGCTATTGCGGCACAACGACCCACTGATACTGAATCAGTTGCCCTATTGAGGGAAGAAGATTTTAGGGAATTACAAATTTTTGTAGACAGCTTCAATTTGCCAACCGTCTGGGTCAATGAGATAAGCAGCGTAGTAGTCTGGTCCGAAATCTGACCAGATCTTAGGCGCTCCCTTGCTTGTGCCACCCATCGCAATGCCTTGCCTGTGCCATTCGTCAACGGCTTCTCTGCTGGGTGCTGAAAACGCCAAATGAAAACCAGGTCCAGGAGATAACTCAGTTGAGAAACGCTCCTTTATTGTGAACTTATCCTCATTGATTTCAAAGCCATACCCGATTGCCTGGTGCTTCTCACCTGGACGTAAATCCTCAAAAGCTCGTATGTAGCCCAAAGGCTTCAGAATCGCATCGTAAAAGATGCTGGAGGCTACGATCTCGGAAACTCCGATGCTTATGTGGTGAATCATTCTCCTAGGATACTGAAGGCACAAAGTGGATAAATGTCTGACCATCTGACTAATATTGAGGGTATAAGAACAAATACTTGACTGGATTGACTACGGATCAGAAGGTTGGGGGTTCGAGTCCCTCCAAGCGCACTTTACTCCTGAATTATATGTTTAGGCTCACCCTGGATCTCAAAGTATCCAATTCTGCCCTTGTCCCTCCCAATAGAGAAGTCAACAAAGTATGAACCGTCATCTCTCCTCGAAATTACGGTCACTTTCCCTAAACCATCTTCCCCACCATCCCCATAGAGAACTGTGCCTTCATAGTAGTTTTGATTTGGTGCGGAGCCCAGATTGCGCTCCAGTCCTTCAACACAGAAGTCAATTACCTCATTCAAGTCACTAGGCGGAGCTATTTCCGAAGCTCCCTCTGCTGAGTAGGCATCGAGTTCTAACTGGCTTTGAAACTCAATCACGGACGCACAAACATCCCTTGCATTTATTGATGACCCTGCAAAGAAATAGACACTATAAAGGGGTTGTTGGCAAGGAATACCGTAGGAGGCACCACAGTTTGGCGCCAGTTCCTCTGAAAAGAGCTGTAAATGTTCAAAGTTTTTCTGCTGAATCTTTATAGCCATAGGTTCAATTTGAGGCGAGCAGCCCGTAGTGGCTGAAATCGCAACAACACAAAGGGCTAACAGGACTGATCTTTTCATCGACTCGCTAACTCTCCGATGTGCTTTAGGTTGGCCCACCAATTCAAGTTCATGACCTTGGATTCGTTTTTCTGTATAGATGCCTGGCAAAAGAGATAATCGCAAGGCACACGGCTGCGACTGCTGCAAATATCCAAGCCAATCCCTCACTCATGTGTGACCAATTTGTGAGGTGAAGCCAAATATTGATTACAGAGAATGCTACAAGACCACCATAAATTGCATAAGTTAGAAACAGGGACCATTTTCTTCGAATGAACGGAAGAGATAAAGGGGGTAGGAGCAGCAGAAGTAATAAAACATCCATTTACACATCTCCTTAGAAGCAAAATCGATTCAGTAGGTCAGGTTAAATACCTTCCTATTTAAGTAGATAATACGTTTAATTATTTAGGAAATGTCTGATCTCCTGACTAATATTGAGGGCATAGAAACTAAGACTTGACTGGATTTACTACGGATCAGAAGGTTGGGGGTTCGAGTCCCTCCAAGCGCACCTCCACCCACGATATATTAACAAACTTCGTGGGCTCCTCTGTTTCCGCTAGTTTCCGTCCAAGCCAGCTTAGGTACCTCAGTAAAAAAATTAGAATATCTTCGAACTTGAGCCCCGAGAGTATGACAAGTTTACTAAGTAACCAAATTGCCGCGTGGAATTCATTTCACTACACAGAGTGAGACTGCCTTTAGGCAACAACATTTTTGTGGTAATTGGAAATAACGTCGGAGGAGTTAAAAAACACTTGAATTCCTGAGAAACCAAGGGTCCTGAACAAGAATCGACTCTACAGAAATTGTAATGAGTTTCAGAAGACTCGACCTGCAACTTCCCAAATTGGCAAATCATGTATCCGATTCAAAGTAAACACAGAATCCTAATGTTTGATGAATAGAATTTGTCAATAGCTCACTAGCTGAAGTGATTAGAGTAGGACGATGAAAGTTATTGTTCCAAGTTTTGGGTCAGGCCGTTATCAAGTTGCGGCTATGAACGCTCGAAAGATTTCGCAACTGCAGATGTCTGTTAATGGTTTTGAATCAACATCCATGCCAAGCAGTACATACAAGGCTGACGCTTTCTTACATAAATTTGAGATCTGGAAGCAAGCTCTTGTGGGCAATAATGAAGAAATCTTTGTGCATCTTGATGCAGATGCTTCGTTTACGGGTAGTTTTTCCTCTGAAATATTGGAGCGCGACCTGGGTCAACGCTCAATAGGTATGGTCGAGCAGCCGCAAATTCTTGGGAGCAATCCACGAAGTCGAAGAGATTTGTATGAGCACTACCTAAAGGTCGCTCATGCAGCTGTTTCTCCGTTGTCACAGAAACCAAATTTTCAGAGCTTTAGGTTCTTCAACACAGGCTTTGTGGTGTTTAGAAGACGAGCATTAGAAAACTTTCTATCTTGGGTAGAAGAAAAAATCCCATCAGTACCTCGAGAAATTGATGGGCGCATGGTTGCAGATCAGGACCTGATGCAGGTTTACGCAAATGAAGTAGCTCCCGATGAAGTTATGCAGCTGGATTGGAGTTGGAATCACTGCGAATGGTGGGACGAGAGCTTTCCTAATCCTCACGCCAAGGTCATCCACATGTCGAATTTCTGCAACGGACCTTTAGCCTCGCAGATGAATCGAAGAGCAGTTCTTTGCCGAGCTACCCAGGGAAGGAGCTTTGGAAATTTGACCGTAGTACTTGTTATTCACAACTCGAGTGCTGTGATTAACGAGTGCTTAGGTGCTCTTTTAGAAATTCCTGACCTTCAGATTCTCCTCGTCGACAATGCATCTACAGAAGCTCTGGACTTACCAAAAAGCGAGCGCATAAGACTTATTCGGAACACCAAAAACCTGGGTTTCTCAAAAGCGGTGAATCTAGGAATTGATGAGGTTTGCACAAGATACATCTGTCTCTTGAATCCGGATGCTTTTCTGACATACGAGGCAGCCGAAGAAGCAATAATCCAGCTTGAGCTAGATGCAAACCAGCTTTTGGCTCCTGACTTTTATGATGCTTCTGGAAACCTAACCCAAGCATTGCGAAACGGACAACCGCTACACCAGCTAATTAAAGACATTATTCCGGAAAGTCACAAACTTCGCAGGAAAATGTTGTTAACCCTTATCCCCGACAGGTTCGGGGAGGATTTCAAGTGGCTTATTGGAGCATGTGTTTTCTCAACAAAGGATTTCCTGCTTGGGATAGGTGGATTAGATGAAAGCTACTTTCTCTACATGGAGGATGTCGAGCTAGGAAAAGCTGCGTCAGCTAAAGGCAAAGTGAGCAGCATTGACTCCGCAATTGAACATCTAGGTTCTATGAGCACAGATAGAGCCCCAAATTTCAAATCGCAAGAACTTGCTGGAGCAAGACTTAAGTTTCTTAGACGACACTTTGGCATTTATCCATGGCTTTTTACATTGCTGGTGTCGGGTTATCTGTTTAGAACAAAGATAAAAAGAGGTTAGATCCGTGCTCTATTACTTTCTACCTCAACCGACAATTCATGGAGGAATCAAGGTGGGATTCCAATTCGCATCGATCCTTGGAAAAATTGGAGCCGAGGTGGTGATGGTGACACCAAATGGTGCTGCTCCAAATTGGTTTCCAAGCAACCTAACGGTACTAAGACGTGAACGAGTCCTTCCCACTTTGTCAAAAACAGATAAAGTACTTTTCTCTCACCCCCGCGACTACAGGGACCTAGAGAAAACAGGTGCCAAATTGATTCTTCACTGTCAGGGAACCGATGAAAGTATCCTACCGATTCTTGAAGACAAGAAGGTCGGTCTTCTGGCTTGTTGGGAGCAGGCAGAAGTTTTCTTTCAAGAGCATTCGCGGCAAGGAGAGAATGTCGGTATTTCAATTTCGGAAGTTTTCTTCTATAACGGTCAATTAAAAAAGCCCGGGAGTTACTCCATAATGCCTAGGCGTGGGACTCTACACCACGAGGAAAAGCTGGATCGCTTTGAAAAAAGAGTAATTGACAATTGCACTGAGAAAGAAACTGGAGAAATACTCAAATCCGTGAGTGGCTTTATTGCGCTAGTTGAGAATGAGGGCTTTGGCCTTCCAGCCCTAGAAGCGATGGCAGCTGGTTGTCTAGTTGTTAGCCCGAGAACAATCGGCGGCCGAGAATATCTCATGCATGGTAGCAACTGTCTAGTTTCGGAAGTCCAAGACCTAAGCGGGACAATGGCAGAACTCCTCAGCTCGGAATCAAAGCACGAAGAATTAAGACTCGCAGCCCTTAGAACGGCATCTGCCTATCACCCAAGATCTCAGTTGGGTCACTTGAGAAGAAAACTAAAGTCAGGGGGCTTAAAGTGGCTTCTCTAAAAATTGGCATTGTGATGCTGGCAAGGGACATGCATTCAATGACACAAACATCCGTCACTGCTCTGGAGAAAGCCCTATCCTATGCGGGTTTACTGAAATATTCGAAGTTAGTGCTTGTTGATAATTCGTCTCTCAAACCTTATCGGCCCGAACATCTGAATACTAATCTTTCGCTCAGAATCGTTCGGCTCGACAGGAGCCATTCGTTTTCAGCCGCCTCAAATTGGGGAGCATCCAAACTAAGCGATTCAGATATGTTGCTTTTCTTGAACAACGATGTCTTTCTCAACCCCAGAGCGTTAGAGGCGATGATCCATGATAAAAAGGAGCTTAACGCGGAAGTTTGTGGATTAAGGCTTGTTTACCCGAATGGAAACATTCAACACATGGGTGTTGGATTTGCCCCAAGCACGACAATCCCTCATCATTTGAATCATTACGAACCCTCCAGTCTTCATGCTCGAGTAAGCGGATATTGCCAATCCATCACGGGCGCAGTAATGCTAATTGATTCAGAGTTATTCTTGGACCTCGAAGGGTTTGATGAAATGTTCTCCTTTTGCTACGAAGATACCGACCTGTGTCTTCGAGCAGGGGCTATAGGCAAGAGAGTAATTTGCTCCCAGACAGTGGACTCCATCCATCTTGAAGGACAGACCAGGGACGAAAAATCCATGAGATATCAAAACCTGTCAGCCGAGATATTCTTCGCTAGGTGGGGCGGTCGCGTTTCATCTCTGAGAGCTTGAAAGGAAAAGAATGAACTCCATTGAAAAATTGACGCTCCTGGTTCATACTCATGATTCAATCGATCGCATTCAACCCTTGATTGAAACAACGGATTGGATCCCTAATCGGATTGCGATTGATATGCAAAGTAAAGACGGCACGGCAGAGACACTAGCTGAAGCGGGCTTTGAGGTCATTGCCATTGAACCCCAGATCTTCTCCGATGAGTTGAGAAACTCTTATCTTTCATTACCTAAAACACCTTGGACTCTAGTTTTGGATAGCGACGAGTACTTAGCGGATGATGCTAGCGAGCAAATCAGCCAGCTTATTGACGCAGCTGATGCAGGTGTAGTGGGTTTTCGGATACCTCGTCACAACTACATTATGGGAAGAAAGTTCACCGGCTCTGGATGGTACCCCGATCATCAGCTGAGGCTATTTAAATCCAATCAGGTGCACTATCAAAAAGGGCATCATTTACCACCACTTCCAAAGAACTCAAATGAAAATGTAGTTGTCTTGGAGGCCCCTAGTTGTCTTCACATCCACCACAATAACTACTCCACGATTGCCGAAATGCTTTCTCGGCAACTTCACTACACCACTACAGATATATACGACTCAGCCCCAGACTCATTTGATTTTGATGATTACATGCTTTCGGCCATCAGAGAATTCAACAAGAGAAATGACTTTCAAGACGATGGTCAATTTTCATATGTCGCCGGAATGGTCATGTACTGGAATGAGATAAATCGAGGACTCATTCACTGGGAAAAAACCGGATATCAAGGTCGTCTAACAACTCATCTACCAAACCAAGTTTTTCTGTCAAATGAATTCGACACATTGAGACGTGAAATTGACCGCCTAAACAACAGAGACCGTGTAGACCTAGAGACAGTCCATAACGAGTATCGAAAGTCAAACTCATGGAAACTTACTGCACCATTTAGACGATTAAGCAAGATGATTACTGATATGCGCGGAAACATGAATTGAAAGCTGCCATTGTTCAGGAAACTTCAATCGATCCTGAAAGAGATGCGGGCGCCCGTGCCATCAAAGATTTGGCTGACTCATTTACGAGAATTGGGTTTGAAACGATTCTCTTAGTAGACAACCCGAACCTAGAAGATGCGCTAACTAAATTCAGTGCCGACGTGATTATTGTCAGCCAACCAAGCACAATGATTCGGGCTCGGAATTTTAGAACTGACTTTAATGTACCTGTGGTGTATTGGGCTCAAGACCTCCACGCAAAGCGCATGAGTTTAGGAGAGGGTGTTGAAGGAGCATCGGCCAGCGGTTCATTGGCGATGAGCTTGAAAGAGCAGCTGGCAATTTCATCGGCAGATTTGGCAGTGTTTCCAACAAAAGAGGATTCAGACGCTGCCCGCAGGAAATACTCTGTCTCGAATCTAGAACAGCATCAATACTTCTCTATTGGATCTTCACTGCCTATCCATGAACCAAAAAGGGAAGACACTTTGGTCTTTATAGGCGGCCCAGCGCACCTCCCTAACTTGGATGGACTTAGGTGGTTTTTGAAAGATTGCTGGCCGCTAATTCAGGATAAGGAGAAGTCGGTAAAGCTCCAAATCATCGGATCATGGCAAGATTCTGAGATTTATAAACAATTCCACGACGGTGTAGCGTTTACTGGTCAGTTAGCCGAGGATGAAGTCAGGGACGTTATGAGAAATAGTTTAATTGGAATTTCACCACTGAGGTTTGGTGCTGGTATGAAGCGAAAAACACTCCAGTATCTCGAATACGGCCTGGCGCTGCTCTCTACGGATTTTGGCTTGCAAGGATTACCTAGAAGTCAAGACAATAAATCGTGGTTAAGAGCAAACACCAAGATTGATTTCGTTGATGCCACCATCCGACTAATTCAAAAACCCGAAACAACGAAAGAAATGGCAAAATCAGGTAACGAATTTGTGAAAAAGTCCTTCTCGGAGGAAGCTTTTGATTTGGGATTAGAGCGAATACTCACCAAAGTGAACGTTCTAAGACCTTAGGTTCTTAGCCCAAATAATGTTTTTGCTGAGTTTCGACGGACCTTTTGAGTGTTTGGTCGATAGGCGGTAAATCCCTGAGGCTTTCGAACGCGCTATAAATTTTGACTAGCTCCAGAAATGTCAGTTCACCCATGAAATCAATACTCGGTACACCAAATACGACACGCTGTGACCGTTGAGCGTGACCACGTCCTGTCTAGTAACTCATGGAAGATAAATAAGGGTCTAAGCAAGGTAATCCATGTTCAGAGGTTCCTAAAAGCAAAGATTTAGATCAGGAAAGCTTGAATATAGAAGTTGTTCTTTAGAAAAGCCCTTTATCCACCAATCTGCAGCACAGCCGAAATTCTGGAACCACCTCGATTAGCAAAACACAAGGCGGGAACACCGGAGATTAAGCAAACCAAAGCCTTTGGCAAATGCATAGGTCGGTGTAGCTGGTCTTTCAGTTTACCTTTCATTAACCTTTGTTATTCCTGCCATTAACTTTGCCTAGGTAGTTTTGGGCTGTGAAAACCGTGTCTACTTTGCCAAAAGCGGAAGGTAAAGGGTCCTCTAACCCTTCATTACTGAACTCCGCTACGGACAGTCCTCGCGACATAAGTCATGTTTATGACAATGCAGATCAGTTGTTTAGAGTCATTCTTAGGGCTGGCGGAGTTGCGGTTTTGGCAATCATGGCACTTGTGGGCTTTTTCCTTGGCTTACGAGCCTTTCAGGCATTGTCACTTTCAGGCTTTAAGTTTTTTACAACGCAAGCCTGGGAACCTGACTCAGGAAACTTTGGCATTGTCGCAATTCTTTTCGGCACTGTTGTTATTGCTGTAATTGCAGTGCTTGTGGCTGTTCCCCTATCACTTGCTACCTCTCTATATATCTCGGAGTACGCACCCCCTGGTCTTGCCCGGGGTTTAGTAACCCTTGTCGACCTAATGGCGGCAATTCCTTCGGTTGTGTTTGGACTTTGGGGCGTCTTCTTTCTCCAACCCCAACTAACTCCAATATCAAAATGGATCTCGCAAAATTTCAGCTGGATACCTATTTTTTCTGTTGATGGATCAGACCCGAACGACCCACTCACGTCAAATACAGTCTTTACTTCTTCAAGTTTTATAGCGGGTGTGGTCGTGGGCCTAATGATTACTCCCGTGGTTACTTCCGTTATGAGGGAAGTTTTTTCTCAGGCACCAATAGGTGAAAGAGAAGCAGCTCTGGGTCTTGGGGCCACACGCTGGGGAATGATAAGAAATGTAGTTTTGCCGTTCGGGAAGGGCGGAATAATTGGGGCAACAATGCTTGGCCTTGGCAGGGCCCTAGGGGAAACAATTGCGGTTTACATGATTATTTCGCCAGTTTTTGAAATTCAATGGCACATCCTTCAAAATGGAGCAATCTCAGTAAGCTCTCTAATTGCGCTTCGGTATGGGGAGGCAACCCAGTTTGGAATGTCAGCCTTAATGGCGGCGGGACTTGCCCTTTTCGCTATGACATTAGTTGTGAATTTCGCTGCCGCAACCATCGTTTCTAGATCCAGATCGGGGGCTGCGAGTTGACCCCTATTAAGAAGAGCAAGAATGAACCTACTGACTCAAAGGTGAAGGAATCTATTGACGAATTTGAAGAGCGAAGAGCAGTCAAGGGTCTGCGTGTTCGTGATTGGTTGTATTTTCTAGGAGCCGGTCTCGGAGCGGTTTCGAGCACTGCTTTCTTGTTCGGTCAAATCTTACCTTTTTCAGGGGCAATCCCATTCGTACTTATAAGTTACGTATTGTTTCTTGTTTACTTCGCAATCTTGGTTTCTCTCGACGATAATGGCCAGGCAGTGGCTGATCGAATGGTTTCTATCACCGTGAATTCCCTTGCCTTATTAGTCTTTGTAACGTTAGTTTTCATTGTTGTTTTCACTGTGGGTCGTGGCAGCACCGCACTCGCTAACTGGAACTTCATTTCTCAAGATATGTCCCTTGCAGGACCTCTTGATCCCCTTACGGACGGGGGAATTACCCATGCCATTGTTGGATCGTTGACTCAGATAGCAATTGCTCTTGCCGTAACTGTTCCACTAGGGCTGATAACCGCTGTCTACTTGAATGAGATTCAATCAAAATTGTCGAGATTTGTTCGCACAATTGTTGAGGCAATGACAGCCTTACCTTCGATAGTCGCCGGGCTATTTATTTATGCAACGGCGATTTTAGTGCTAGGCATTCAGAAGTCCGGGTTGGCAGCCGCATTAGCAATCAGCGTAATGATGCTGCCAATTATGATTCGCGCCTCGGATGTGGTCCTTAGGTTAGTCCCATCGACACTTAAGGAAGCATCTCTGGGCCTTGGGGCAAGCAATTTCAAGACTACGATGATGGTCACCCTTCCAACCGCTAGATCGGGTCTAACAACTGCAATAATCCTGGCAACCGCAAGGGGTGTGGGTGAAACATCCCCAGTGCTCCTAACTTCTGGCTTCACTGCTGCCTTGAATCTAGACCCACTCCAAGGTCCGATGATTTCCCTCCCACTTGCCATATTTGAATTCGTTAAGTCTCCAGAACCCACGATGATAGCCAGGGGCTTCGGAACTGCAGCAGTTCTAATGTTGCTTGTCTTGGTCCTCTTCGCCTTAGCCAGGTTGCTAGGAAGTAACGCCAGGCCTTTCCATCAATTGCGAATTCAGCTAAACAAACTAGTAAGAATAATCAAGACATTCACAGCGACACTCAAGAAGGAAGCAAAATGACGCCGAAAAGATCCCAGCGACCTGTATCAATATTCCTTCTTTTATCAATTGGTGCATTCTTAGCCATTTTGCCTTCGAGCGCTGCATCCGCTGCTGATTACGTGCCAGTTAACGGCGGTGGCTCGTCTTGGAGCGCAAACGCCGTTGACCAGTGGCGAAGAAATGTTCAGCAGTATGGAATGCGTGTGAACTACGCCAGTACGGGATCTTCCGATGGAAGAAATCAGTTTCGTAATGGCACAATCGACTTTGCCGCCTCAGAGATCCCCTATGGACTTTCGGATGGCGGTGTTGTTGACACGCCACCTTCGAGAGGTTTTGCTTACATGCCCCTTGTGGCTGGTGGAACCGCATTTATGTACAATCTTGAAGTTGGGGGTAACAGGCTTACCAACTTGAAGCTTTCCGGAGAACTAATCGTAAAGATATTCACAGGTGTAATTACATCTTGGGATGACCCCGCAATTGCTAGAGAGAATCCAGGAATAAGTCTTCCTGCCAGAAAAATCATCCCCGTTGTGAGGTCCGATGGCTCTGGATCAACTGCTCAGCTAACTACCTGGATGGCGGCCGAGCACGGCGGCTTATGGGATGCTTACTGTAAGTTAGCGGGGCGAGCGACTCCTTGTGGACTGACCTCAAACTACCCTCTAGTTTCAGGTAAGGGTTTTGTGGCTCAGCCGGGCTCCCAAGGTGTTTCAGGATACGTTTCCCAGTCAGCCAACATTGGCACCATCACTTATGTCGAGTACTCCTATGCTCTGAAAACAAATTTTCCAGTCGTAAAAATGCTGAACGCGGGAGGCTACTACGTTCTTCCAAGCGCCTCGAACGTCGCAGTTGCCTTACTTGCTGCACAAATCAACACCACAAAAGGGGACAAATACCTTACGCAAATTCTCACTGGTGTATATCGAAATGCTGACCCTCGAGCTTACCCACTCTCATCGTATTCGTACCTAATTGTGCCAACCGCAGTTGCTGGTTCTTTCACGTCTGACAAGGGTAAAACATTAAGCGCCTTCGCAAACTACTTTCTTTGTGAAGGGCAACAGCAGGCCGAAGTACTTGGCTACTCGCCCTTACCCATCAACCTGGTACAAGCTGGCCTAGAGCAGGTAAAACTGATCCCTGGAGCCGAAATCGAAAACATCAATATTAAAAGCTGTAATAACCCAACTTTTTCCTCCGACGGAACAAATACCTTGGCAAAAAACGCCCCAATGCCAAATGCAGCTGACAAATACATGGCAACTCCCGATCCTGATGCAACAACTGATAGCGACTCGAGTTCCAGCGGTGGAACTACCAGCGGCTCTGGCTCCGGCACAACGTCAGGGCAAGGTGGTGGATCGTCTTCCGGTGGCTCTACATCAGTCTTTGATGCAACATCCATCTCTGAAAAGGGTCCAGTCAAATGCGATGCTGACACCGGTGCGTGCACTTTCGTTGCAGCCATTGCGGTGAATCCGCCAAGCACAATTGGTTGGGGCCTACAAAACACTCAGATTGTTATTGCTGCAATCCTATTTTTTGGTCTCGTAATTGGACCCCCAATGCTAAATCTGGCGCTTCGAAAGGAAGGAAAGGGATAACTCTTGAAAATCGACTCAAGAATTCTGAAGCTTAGCGCTACCGCCGCCTTGCTATCTGTGGTTGGTGCCCTTGGCTTGACCGGCATTCAAATATCATTTGCATCCCAAGAAGCGGACTATTCGATTCCTTGGAATTCCCCCAGCAGGGATCAGTCCAGTGTCTTTTATGACGAGTTCAAGGACGTAGAGGTATCTGTTTCTCAAACCCAAAACCTTACTAGCCAAGGTGTTTTGTTGCAGTGGAGTGGAATGCCCCCTTCTGAAGCA
>JAIOXP010000019.1:0-19100 GCA_021741705.1 Rhodoluna sp.
CAGACCTACATAGCGGTGCGGTTAACCGAGCAGATGCTGTTGGCGAAGAACTTGCCGGTAAAGGTATCAACGTTGCAAGAGCTCTTCACCTGGCTGGTATTCCAGCCCCAGCAGTTGTTCCAATTGGAAATGCCGAAAAAGGAATTTTAGAGCGAACCGGTTCAAAGAATTTTCTGGTACCGCTGTGGATTGATGGCACCATTCGGGTTTCAACAACAATTCTTGAGCGCGGTGGCACCACAACCAAAATAAATGAAGCGCCAAAACCACTGAGCTCAAAAGAATGGCAGCAAGTAATTGAACTGACGGAAAAAACCGTAATTGAAAACGAAGCTAAGTGGTTGGTTATAGCTGGAGCACTGCCACTTGACGAATCAACTGGAACTTTTGTTGACCTTCATCCGATTTTTGAACGAATGGAAAAACTCGGCGTTCGAGTTGTTTTAGATACAAGTGGTGAACCGCTTGCCTATTGGGTTCGTCAAGGAGAAGCTGCGATTCTAAAGCCAAACGCTGAAGAGCTTGCATCGGCCGTTGGTAGAGATCTACTAACAAACGGTGATGTCATCGAAGCAGCTAGAGAACTTTGTTCCCACGGTGTTGAGTGTGTGTTGGCCTCATTGGGATCCGATGGCATGTTGGCCGTTACCAAATCTCGCGCTTGGGCAACCAGAACCGCACCGGTAAAAGTCATTAACACTGTCGGTGCTGGAGATGCGACCCTGGCTGGATTCCTAGCCGCAATAACCAATAATCCGATCGCCGAGGGCGAGCAGGATTTTGGGGTGGAGTTCAATGTTCCAGTGGGCGCCATGGCTGCGGTCCAGTGGGGAGCTGTAAAGGTTTCTCAGCCCACCAGCGGGCTCGATCACATTGACAATCTTCCTGAGGTGTTCTTGACTGAGGATGTAGACCTGGCAGCACCGCTCAAAGAGCCAGCAATTCACAAGGAGAACTAAGCCATGCCAGTAGCAACCCCCGATGCCTATCTAGCAATGCTGGATCGGGCAAAGTCCCAGAAGTTCGCTTACCCGGCTATCAACGTTTCATCTTCGGCTACCGCCATTGCTGCTTTGCAGGGTCTACAAGAGTGCGGCTCAGACGGAATCTTGCAGGTCTCCACAGGTGGAGCTGAATACTTTTCCGGTTCGACCGTCAAGTCCATGGCAATTGGTGCTCAAGCAATGGCTGCCTTTGTTCGTGAGGTGGCTAAGGGATATGGAATCACCGTTGCGCTGCACACCGACCACTGCCCCAAGGGACATCTTGATGGGTTTGTACGCCCGCTACTTGAGGTTTCTGCAGAGCGAGTGAAAAGTGGTCTTGATCCACTATTCAATTCCCACATGTGGGATGGCTCAGCGGTTCCACTAAAAGAGAACCTAGAAATTGCTAAAGAGCTTCTGGCCAAGACCACTGCGGTTGGATCGATTCTAGAAATCGAAGTTGGTGTTGTCGGTGGCGAAGAAGACGGTGTTGAGGGTGGATCTGGAAAAGATCTTTTCACAACAGTAGAAGACGGTATGGCTACCGCCGAAGCACTAGGTCTTGGAGAAAACGGAAGATACCTAACTGCTCTTACTTTTGGAAACGTTCACGGTAGCTACAAGCCTGGAAGCGTAAAGCTCAAGCCAGAGCTGCTAGATGAAATCCAAAAAGCGGTTGGAGCCAAATACTCCAAGGATTTGCCTTTTGACCTAGTGTTCCACGGCGGTTCTGGATCTACCGAAAAAGAGATTGCGGACGCGGTTAGCTTTGGTGTTATCAAGATGAACATCGACACCGACACTCAGTACGCATTTACTCGCGCAGTTGCCGGACACATATTTGCCAACTACGACGGTGTGCTAAAAGTGGACGGCGAAGTTGGAAACAAGAAGGCTTATGACCCAAGAGCGTGGGGAAAGCTAGGAGAGGCTTCGATGGCGGCAAGGGTTGCTCAAGCTGCTAACCAGTTGGGCTCTGCTGGAAAGTCGCCGACTGCCTAGTGCCCGAGCGTTCACCTTTCTACCAAAACGGCAACCCCAGATATAAGGGGAAGTTCAAAGAGTCAAAGATGCACGGGTACTGGGAGTTTTTCAGAATAGACGGAACGCTGATGCGTTCTGGAAGCTTCGACTCTGGAAAACAAATTGGCACCTGGACTACCTATGACCAGACTGGTCATCCGCACAAAGATACCGACTTTGGAGTCTAGGGTTTCCTTCCACGCACCAATCGCACAAGCGAAGCAAAGTTTGAAATCACGCCGACAATAATTGCCGCAATCAATGTAAATGATCCCAGAGCAAGTGCCCAGAACTCCTCAACAAGTAAACCTTCCTCATCAACAAATGATTCAGAGGTGCCGTAGAAAGCGATTGGTGAGACACCGAGAATAAGTAACACACCAGCGGTAGAAAACCCTATTTTTCTTATTAATGTCATTCACCAAGAGTAGCACTCGTTGATTAGACTCAACTTCTCCACACAAGTAAAGAACACCTCTTCAAACACAAGAAAGTTTATTACTTCGTTGAGCCTAAGAGCGTTTAACCTTGTTGCTGGTGTCTTGACCAGCCTCTTTGAGGTCCTTGCGCAACTCCTTTGGTAGCGAGAACTGAACATCTTCCTCAGCGGTTGTGATCTCAATTGGCTTTCCAAATTGACGCTTCTCAAGATACTCAAGCACTTCATCCACAAGCTCCTCGGGTGCAGAGGCTCCAGAAGATACTCCTACGGTCTCGACGCCTTCGAACCACTCTTCCTTGATTTCACTTGCGTAATCAATTCGGTAGGCAGCTTTGGCTCCAGCTTCTAGTGCAACTTCTACCAGGCGAACTGTGTTGGATGAGTTAGCGGATCCAATAACCAAGACAAGATCAGACTCCGAGCCAACCTTCTTGATTGCAACTTGGCGGTTCTGGGTTGCGTAGCAGATGTCATCACTAGGAGGATTCTGCAGGGTTGGGAACTTCTCTCGAAGTTTCAAAACGGTTTCCATGGTTTCGTCTACTGACAAAGTTGTCTGGGACAGCCAAATCACTTTCTTAGGATCTTTAACCTTGGCGTTATCGATTCCTTCTTTGCCATCGACTAACTGAACGTGATCTGGAGCTTCGCCAGCGGTACCTTCTACTTCTTCGTGACCTTCGTGACCGATCAATAAAATGTCGTATTCCTCGGCAGCAAATCTTTGAACTTCGCGGTGAACTTTTGTAACCAGCGGGCAGGTCGCGTCAATTGTGTTTAGTCCGCGCGCCTCAGAGGCTTTTACTACAGCCGGTGAAACTCCATGGGCGGAGAATACGAGAGTCGAACCCTCTGGAACTTCATCCACTTCATCCACGAATATTGCTCCGCGCTTTTCCAGACCAGTCACCACGTGCTTGTTATGAACGATTTCCTTGCGAACATAGACCGGGGCTCCGTAGTGATCTAACGCCTTTTCGACTGCAATAACTGCTCTGTCCACTCCGGCGCAGTAACCCCTTGGGGCGGCTAAAAGCACGCGCTTTGAAGGGGTAATATTTATTTGGGTCACAGCTCAATCTTACGAGAGATAACTTAGCCACTTGAAGGAACAGTCATGTCAGAGGACCAACAGCAGCAATCCTCTGAATCAAGGGTGTCCAGCGAACTAAGCCCCTGGAGCGTATCCAATTTCACCAGCTCTTTGAAGGACTGGATAACAAAGCTTGGCAACGTCTGGGTTGAGGGCCAAATCTCTCAAATTAGCCCCAAAAAAGACGTCTTCTTCGGAGAGCTTCGAGACTTAGTAGCCGACAAGGGCTTTTCGATTCATTCCCGAAGACCAGATGTTCTCAACACGATCTCCGAGCTGGCCGCTGGAGACCGAGTGGTTGCCCTCGTGCACCCAGACTTCTGGGAACGATCCGGTAAGACCAGCATGGATGTTCTGGCAATTAGAAAAGTTGGCCTAGGTGAATTACTTGAGCGAATCGAGCGTTTACGTCAACAGCTAATCAAAGAGGGCCTGACTCTCGCAGAAAGAAAACAGCCACTGCCTTTTCTTCCAAACCTGATTGGCTTGATCACCGGAGCCAACAGTGACGCCGAGAAAGACGTATTACAAAACGCCAAGCTTCGTTGGCCAGAAGTTAGATTCAAGATCCAACACACTCCTGTTCAAGGAGATAAAGCAGCAGCTGAGATTATCAAGGCAATCCAAGCCCTCGACGCTGACAGTGAAGTGGATGTAATCATCCTTACTCGAGGTGGAGGGTCATTCCAAGATTTACTGGTGTTCTCTGACGAGCAAGTTGTGAGAGCGGTCGCAAATTGTAAGACACCCATTGTTAGTGCCATCGGACATGAAAACGACCGTCCGCTAACTGATGAAGTTGCAGACTTCCGAGCCTCCACTCCAACCGACGCTGCAAAAAATGTAGTGCCCGATGTAGTTGATGAACGTAAGAAGATTTCGATTGCGCTGGAAAGAATTGCGCTAAGAGTTGTGGGCTATGTTCAGAACCAACTTGAGCTAATTGCCGGCATTAGAACGAGACCAGTTTTTGCTAATCCGTTCACCATTGTTGATGAGCGTTCGTCGAACATCACTCAATTGCTCACAACGTTGCAGTCGCAAACTAAGAACTTTTTAGATAAAGAGCAATTGCAAATTGCAGGTCTTCGCGGTCAGGTTAGGGCACTGTCCCCCAAGCTAACCCTTGACCGAGGTTATGCGGTTGTTCGAAACCTCAAGGATGGATTGGTGACCGACCCAAAGAAGGTTTCCAAGGGTGAAAAGCTGAAGGTTTCCCTCGCCGGGGGCGATCTCGGAGTCACGGCAGATTGAAAGTAGGCTAGAGACATAATGAGTGAAACCAACAAAGACATTGAAGCGATGAGCTACGAGCAGGCTCGTGACGAACTGGTCAAGGTAGTTGCTGAACTGGAAACCGGTTCAGTTACGTTAGAAAAATCAATGCAGCTTTGGGAACGTGGCGAAGCCCTTGCCAATCGATGCGAGAAGTGGCTCTCTGGAGCAAGAGACCAACTGGAGAAAGTTTCTAAGGCTAAGAAAACTGGAGCCGAGTGAGCGATGCCGCGGCCAAGCGTCGTGCGCGCCAGACGCTTATAAATCTGCTTTTGTCTCTTGGGGCAACCATTGGCGTAATGCTAGTTCTAATTCTTGCCGTTCCCCGAGATGACTCCAATAGGGTTCAGGCCGTTGACTATCAAGAGATTGCTTCTCAGGCCGCAAGCGAAGCGCCAGGAACTCTGCTGGTTCCGACTCTTCCAGTCGACTGGTATTCCAATGCCGCGCGCTATAGGTCTGTGGCCCAAGATGGAGTGGCCACCTGGTATGCAGGATTCGTTGGTCCAAATAGTGAATTCATCGCCATGACTCAAGGCTTTGACGTCAATCAAACCTGGATTCAAATTCAGCTCGAAGCAAACAAACCAACCGGAGAAATTACTCTTGGCGATCAGTCTTGGACAATTTATGAAACCACCAAGACCAACTCCCCCGCCAAGTCAAAGGACTTTCTGATGCTTCTGGAGTACCAAAGCCATGCGGTCTTGGTTTACGGCGTGGCGCCAAAACAGCAGTTGGAAGACTTTGCAACGCAGCTTTCTTTGCTGATTGAAACGAACTAGGTCCCAGTTATCAGCCAAAGAGAGTAAATTAGGGGTTGTGAAAGTAAGAAATTACTGAGTAAACATCACACCAATATCAAGTATCAGTTTTAGGCGGGACGGCAATGGAATTTCGAATTGAACACGACACCATGGGTGAAGTTAGAGTTCCTAAAGATGCCCTCTATTCTGCCCAGACCCAACGGGCGGTAGAGAACTTCCCAATCTCTGGCTCGACTTTAGAAAAAGCTCACATAGCAGCTCTTGCACAAATCAAGAAAGCCGCCGCTTTAGCTAATGCCACCCTCGGCGTCTTAGACCAGAACATTGCCGATGCTATCGCCAAAAGTGCCGATGAAGTTATCGCCGGAAAACACGAGGGCGAGTTTCCAGTAGACATTTACCAAACCGGCTCCGGGACCAGCTCAAACATGAACATGAATGAGGTCCTAGCCACCCTAGCTTCCAAGAAGCTGGGTAAGCCGGTTCACCCAAACGATCATGTGAACGCTTCGCAATCTTCTAACGACGTCTTTCCAACTTCGGTGCACCTAGCCGTTACCTCCGCTATCGTTACGGACCTACTGCCGGCACTTGATTACCTGGCTGGAAAACTAGAAGCAAAAGCTAAAATCTGGTCTCAGGTTGTCAAGGCTGGTCGCACACACCTCATGGACGCAACACCGGTGACTCTGGGTCAAGAGTTCGGCGGTTACTCCGCTCAAATTAGATATGGCATCGAAAGAATTCAGGGAAGCATCCCACGCGTTGCAGAAGTTCCACTCGGCGGCACAGCGGTTGGAACCGGAATCAATACCCCAAAAGGTTTCCCACAAGAAGTAATCAAGCTTTTGGCTAAGGCCACTTCCCTTCCAATTACCGAAGCTAGAGATCACTTTGAAGCTCAGGGCGCTAGAGATGCGCTAGTCGAAGCCTCTGGTGCTCTTAGAGTTTTGGCGATTAGCCTGACCAAGATAAACAATGACTTGCGCTGGATGGGTTCTGGTCCAAACGCTGGTTTGGGAGAGCTTGCTATTCCTGATCTTCAGCCAGGTTCTTCGATCATGCCAGGTAAGGTAAACCCCGTAATTCCGGAAGCTGTTTTGATGGTTTGTGCCAGGGTAATTGGAAACGATCAGACCGTAGCCTGGGCTGGTGCCAGCGGAAACTTCGAGCTAAATGTTGCAATTCCGGTGATGGGAAACTCCCTACTTGAATCAATCAGACTCTTAGCAAACGCTTCTAGGGTGCTCGCTGACAAAACAATTGAGGGCCTAGAAGCAAACAAGGATCGCGCGCTTGCCTTGGCTGAGTCAAGCCCGGCAATCGTAACTCCCCTGAACAAAGTCATTGGCTACGAAGCAGCAGCAAAAATTGCTAAGCACTCGGTCGAAAAGTCCATCACAATTCGCGAGGCCGTGATTGACCTAGGTTTTGTTGAACGAGGCGAAATCAGCGAAGCTGATTTAGACAAAGCACTGAATGTGCTTTCTATGACCAAGCCCCCACAGTAATCGCACCAAAAAATCCAGCGATCAAATAAGGACCCAGCGGCATAGATCCGCCGAGCTTTATCTTTCCCATTGCCATAAGCAAAAGTGCGACTAACCCGGCTATCAAAAAGCTAATTAGCAAGGCGAGAACCGGAAGAGTTGGCGAGTACCAACCAAGGGCCAAGGCCATTGCGGACATGAGTTTCACATCCCCCATGCCAAGTAAACCCAAACGGTTTATCCCCAAAGCAATCAAAAAGGTTACGAGCATAGCCAGATTGGCAAAAAGCATGTTCCACCAGATACCGTTTGTTATTCCAGCTGCTATTTGCCCAAGCCACGTGATTGGGAATGCCGGCAGTACGTATTTGTTTGGTAGGCGGAACTGCTGAATATCGGTCTTGGCTAGCGGCCAAGCAGTGAGAGCCAGGTAGCCAAGACCGAGTGCTGAAAATAACGAGGCAAGATTTTCGAACACCAGATCAGAGTATTTTGAAACCAAAGCTAGGGTGAAAACTTATCCCCAGGCAAAACTGATGGTCTTAAGCGCCGAAGCGGCGATGCCTTCTGGTGAAGGCACGAATGGCCCTAAGAAAGTCAACTTTTCGAAAGTCTGGCCAGAGTGCTTCCTCAAAATACAGCTCGGAATTACTTGATTGCCAAAGCAAGAAGCCACTTAGGCGCTGCTCACCCGAAGTTCTAATAATCAGGTCTGGATCTGGTTGATCCGAGGTGTAGAGGTGGGAGGCAATTAACTCAGGCGTTAGAGAGTCTGAAAGCTTGGATAAGTCATCCCCCGAAGCAATAGAGGATTGCACTATAGATCTCATGGCGTCGGTAATCTCCTGACGTCCTCCATAGCCAATTGCCAAATTGACTGTTGCGCCTTCGGTGTTGGCGCTTTCCGCCTCCGATTTCTCGAGGGACTCAAGGAAGTCTTTGGAAAGTGCGGTGCGATCTCCCATAACCCGGATTTTCCAATTTCCCCTGTTGACCATTTCCTTGGCTAGCTCTTCGAGAATTACAAAAAGATCCTGCAGCTCCTGCTGGCTTCGCTGCTTGAGGTTTTCTGTAGAAAGAAGGTAGAGAGTTATGACCGGAACATGAAGCTCATCGCACCAGGAGAGAAAATCAAAAATCTTCTGTGCTCCTGCAGCATGTCCTGATTTAGCTTTTGCGCCATTGTTCTTATCGGCCCATCGTCTGTTGCCATCTAGCATGACTGCGATGTGTTTAGGGATGTTTTCTTTATCAAGCTGGCTCTCAAGGCGAGCTTCATAAATGCTATAAACAGGATTTCGCACATTCCAAGGCTACCGCTTCAAAACCCATCTATTGTTGAACCATGGTCGATAAGCAAAGCCCCGCAGAACCCCTGCACCTCCCGCTGTCTGAAATAACCAAAAGCGATGAAGACCAAAAGCCATCCTGGCGCGGTTGGATCCACACTGGTGTTTTGCCGATAGCCGTTGCTGGCGGTGTGGTGCTTGTCGTATTGGCAGACGGGCTCACGGCAAAAATTGGGGCGGCAATTTTCTTTGCGAGCTCAATTCTTTTATTTGGAACAAGCGCAATTTACCATCGCTTCAACTGGAAGCCCAAGGCCAAAAAGGCCCTCAAGAGATTTGACCACGCAAATATCTTCGTGCTGATTGCAGGAAGCTACACTCCAATTACGCTGCTGGCACTGCCGCAAGAAAAGGGCCTGTGGTTGATAGTTGCCATTTGGGTAACGGCTCTACTGGGTATTGGCTTTAGGGTTTTCTGGCTCGGAGCCCCCAGGTGGTTGTATGTGATCATCTACATCGTCATGGGTTGGGCGGCGGTTGTTTATCTCCCAGACTTTATAAAAGTGAACCTGGCGATGATGGTTCTAATTCTTGCCGGCGGTTTGATGTACACACTTGGTGCGGTGTTCTACGCTCTCAAAAGACCCAACCCGGTTCCAGGTCACTTTGGCTTCCATGAAATCTTTCACAGCTTCACCGTGTTGGCATTTATGTGTCACTGGAGTGCGGTTTTGATTATCTGCCTGAACCCGGTTCCGGGTTCCTTCGCCTAACTAGTTTGAGCTGGGCGGAGTCTTAGTAGCCTGCTCCTCAAGATCTAGCTTCTGAACAATCTCTGCACGATAGCGAACTCTACGAATCCTTCGGGTCATGTCAAAGATGATAAAGATCACGGCGGCGGCCACTCCAAAGGTGGCTAAAAACCCCACTACCCCTGGGCTGTACCAGGTGTCATCAATAACAACGTCACTGGGGGCCTCGGTGGCTAACCAAACTACTAATTGATTCATACCCTTAAGTATGAACCACAAACTTCAGTTAACCTTGATTAGTGAGTAAAAACATTGTCCAACAGCGCTACGGTCGCGATCGGCTAAAAAGTCGCGATCGGATTCTTGCTATTTCAATAGCAGCGGTTGCGCTTTCTTCTTTTCTAATCTGGGCAGTGTTTGTAGCCATTGATAATGCCAATCAGGTCACTCACAAAGACATCGCTTACGAAGTAATCGACGAGTACTCGACCAATGTGACCTTTGAGGTTTCCAGAAATCCTGGCAAGGCGGTTAGCTGTGACGTGACGGTTTTGAATCAGTCCTTTGCAATTGTTGGGTTCTTGACCGTGGATGTGGAGGCTTCGACTAGTCGTTCGACTGTGATTTCCAGCACCATTCGCACCACAGAACTGGGCGTCTCGGGCTTGGTTCAAGGCTGCCGCTGAATTAGGCTAGAGAGATTATGTCTGAAACTAACGATGCCAGCTGGCTCACCCAGGAAGCCTACGATCGCCTGGCTGATGAGCTCGAGTACCTGCTAACTATCGCCCGCGGTGACATAGCCAAAAGAATTCAAGAGGCGCGCGAGGAAGGTGACCTGAAAGAAAATGGCGGTTACCACGCTGCCAAAGAAGAGCAGGGCAAGATTGAATCTCGAATCAACCGCTTGGAAGAAATACTGGCAACCGCTCAGGTCGGAGAAGCACCAAAGGCAGCCGGTATTGTCCAGCAGGGACTTGTTATCTCCGTTGAGCTAAATGGCTCCGACAAGAAGTTCCTTCTAGGAAGTGCCGAAATCAGCGACGAGGACATTGAGGTTTACAGCCCAGATTCTCCAATTGGAAGTGCGATTATGGGCAAGAAAATTGGCGAGCAATTAGATGTTCACTTGCCTAATGGAAAGACTATCCAGGTCAAGATTCTGGATGTAACTAACAGTTAGTCTTCTCGAGATGTCTGAAGCTTTGGACGCAGCCCTGCTTTTTCCAAAGCCTTAACAACTTCCATGCGGTGTTTGTGGCCGCTGGTCTCAACCGAAAGATTCAGCTCAACTTCACTAATTTGAAGGCCGTTTCCGTGGCGAGTGTGCAAAACCTCAATGACGTTGGCGTGTGCTCCAGCGATCACTTCTGCGGTTAGAGCAAGTTGACCTGGGCGGTCTGGAAGCATGACCGAGAAGTTGGTGTAGCGATCAGAGGTTGATAAACCGTGGCGAATGACTCTTTGAAGCAAGAGTGGATCCATGTTTCCACCAGACAAGATAGCCACAGTTTTACCTTTGGCTTTCGCCTTGCCGCTCATAAGAGCCGCAACTGCCACGGCTCCAGCTGGCTCGACAACCTGCTTGGATCTTTCCAGTAAAACCAGAATTGCCTTAGCGATATCGTTTTCAGAGACGGTTACAACTTTGTCAACGTACTTTTTGATCAACTCAAATGGCACCCGCCCTGGCTTGGAAACGGCAATTCCATCGGCAATGGTTGGTGTGGTTTGAATTTCAGTGACCTTGCCGGCTCTAAGAGATGCTGGGTAAGCGGCAGAATGCTCTGACTGCACTCCGATAACTTTGATTTTTCTGCCCTGAGCAGCTGCTGCGAGCTTGGCCGCAACCGCAACGCCAGCTGCTAGGCCTCCGCCACCGATTGCCACCACAATTGTTGAAACATCTGGATGTTGCTGGAGAATTTCTAACCCAACGGTTCCCTGGCCCAGAACCACGTCGATGTGATCAAAGGGCGGGATAAAGATAGCACCAGTGTTTTTAGCTTCCTCCTGCGCAGCCTTGAGGCACTCAGCAAAAGTGCCGCCCTGCTGAACAACTCGTGCTCCGTAGTTTCGTGTTGCCTCGACCTTAGGAAGCGATGCTCCAATAGGCATGTAAACGGTGGCCTTTATTCCAAGTTTTTTTGCAGCCAAAGCAACTCCCTGCGAGTGGTTTCCCGCGGAGGCTGCAATAACTCCTTTTTTCTTTTCGGCTGCGGTGAGGTGACTCATCCTGTTGAATGCACCGCGCACCTTATATGCGCCAGTTCGCTGCAGGTTTTCACACTTTAGAAATACCTGCTGGCCAACTAGATCAGAAAGAAACTTTGAGTGCAGAGTTGGGGTTTCAATTGCGACTTGCCTGACGTTAGCAAGCGCGGTCTCAAATTCAGACAGCGAAGGCACTACCACTGGAGGTTGAGTAGTCATTGGCGCCTTTCGGGGGAAATTACCTAAGACCCAAGTTTAGTTAGATTTGCGTCTAGAACTTAGTGCCCATTGCCTGAATGCGTTCGATTCGCTTAGGAATCGGAGGGTGGGTAGAAAACAGTCTCTCTGTGAAACCAGGCTTAATAGGGTCGTTCATGAACATGTGAGCCATGGAAGCGCTTACTTTCTTCATTGGGCGGCCATATTCGCCCAGCTTTTGGAGAGCGCTGGCTAAACCATCTGGGTAGCGAGTGATCTCAACACCTGTGGCATCGGCTAGGAACTCCCGCTGACGCGAAACAGCAGCTGTCACAATCGGTCCAATAAACCAAGCGATAACGCTTGCTACAACGCCCACCAAAAGGAATATCGCTCCAGCATTGTCCCTGGATCTGTTGCCGCCTGCGAAAAACGCTGCTCTGATTGCAAAATCTGCCAATATTCCAACCGCGCTAACTAGACCAAAGACGATGGTTGTCACTCGAATGTCGTAATTTCTAATGTGAGCGAGCTCGTGGGCCATAACTCCCTCTAGCTCGTTATCGTCCATAATCACGAGTAGTCCAGTGGTTGCCGCAACAATCGCGTGCTCAGGATCTCGTCCTGCCGCGAAAGCGTTGGGGGCTGGATCGTTGATGATATAGACCTTGGGCATCGGAATACCCTCTGCAATCGAAAGATTCTCAACTGTGCGCCAAAGCCTGGGGTTATCAGACTTTTGTATCTCGACAGCTCCAGTAAGTCCAATAGCTATCTTGCCAGCCATGTAGTACTGGAAAATTGTGTAAACCAAAACAAAGCCAACAACAAATAGTGCAGAGGATCCGTTACCGGAAGCTGTACCCCACCAAATTGAGACCGCACTCAAGAGCGCGACAAACAACACAATGATGATTATTGTGTTGCGCTTATTGGCAGCGATTGCTGAATACATATAGCTTTTCTCTTTGGTTTAGAAGCTAGCTTTTGGTGGCTCTGCGATGCTTGCAGCATCGGCCACCTCAAAGAACTCGCGAGCTGGGAAACCAAGTCCCTTTGCAAAGAAGTTCTGTGGGAACTGCAACACCTTGGTGTTTAGCTCTCTTACGCCACCGTTATAGAAGCGTCTGGAAGCCATGATCTTGTCTTCGGTGTCGGTAAGTTCTGCTTGTAGTTGTAGAAAGTTCTGGCTTGCCTGTAGCTGCGGATAAGCCTCGGCAACTGCAAACAGAGACTTCAGTGCACCCTGCAGCATGTTCTCTGCCGCGGCTGCCTGCTCCGGGTGAGCCAGCGCCTCTGGTGAAACAGTGGCTGCGCGAGCTTTAGTTACGTCTTCATAGACTTTGCCTTCGTAGGCGGCGTAACCTTTTACGGTTTCGATCAGATTAGGAATTAGGTCAGCGCGGCGCTTGAGTTGAACCGTGATGTCCGACCAGGCTTCGTCAACGCGAACGTTTAGCGCTACTAGAGCGTTGTAAGTAGACCAGAGCCAGATTCCAACAAGGACAACTAGACCCACCAGTACTAAAAGAGCAATTTCCATGAAGATTCCCATCGGTTATAAAGTTTGTGCCTTACAAAAATGTTAGGTCAGAAAGCTCAAAAATTGGCTGTTAGCACCAATCTCACAGAAAACTAAAAGGTGTGCCCCCGATGGGACTCGAACCCATACTGTGACGATTTTAAGTCGTCTGCCTCTGCCATTGGGCTACGGGGGCCTTGGAATCCAAGTTCTTCTAGATCTTTGGTCTAGAGGCCCAAGTTTCAAAGGCTAATCGAGGGTCCTTGCTAGCTGAAATAGACACAACATCGCGTCTTAGCAAGAAGTTGGCAATCCAGCCACCTAGAACCCGTATTTTTCTTTCCCACATCGGCATCGCAAGTACGTGGTAACCGCGGTGCATGAACCAGGCAGGCAACCCAGTGATCGCAAGCTTGCGGTACTGGAACACTCCGACTCCAATTCCAAGACCGGCAACCGCACCCATGTTTCTGTGGAAGTAAGGTTTGATTCCCTCGCCACGCAAGTTTGCAACCAAGTTCTTGGCAAGTAGCTTTCCTTGACGAACGGCGTGCTGAGCATTTGGAACGCAGTAGCCGCCGACTCCATCTCCGGAAAGATCTGGAACGGCGGAGTTATCTCCCGCTGTCCAAGCGTCAGGGACGATGTTCTCCCCATCAACAATTCGAAGTGAAGTATCAGCTTTTACTCGTCCTCTTTCATCAAGAGGCAAATCGGTGTTCTTAACTGCAGGGTTGGCCATAACTCCAGCGGTCCAAACTATGATGTCTGCTTCTACCTTGAGGCCATCAGAAAGCTCAATCAATCCACCTTCAGCAGATTGCAACTGAGTGTCCAGGTGCACCTTGGCGTTTCGATCCTGCAGATTCTTAACCACCCATTGGCTGGTCTTTAGAGAAACCTCTGGCATGACTCGGCTCATCGCCTCGACAAGATGGAACTGAACCTCGTCGAATGAAATGTTCTTGTAGTAACGCAATAGATAGGTGGCCAAAGAAAGCATCTCGGCAAAGGCTTCAATACCCGCGAACCCACCACCAACAACAATAAAGGTGAGTAGTTTTTGACGCTCCGCTCCAGCAGGCAAGCTGGCAGCTCGATCAAAGTTGGTTAGCAGGCGGTTGCGGATCTCCATTGCCTCTTCGATGGTCTTCATGCCAATTGCCAAATCAGCAACGCCAGGAATTGGGAAAGTTCTGGATACCGCTCCCGCGGTCACAACTACTTGGTCATACTCAATCTCGTAAGGCTCTAGGTTTGGGCTCGAAACCGTAACCTTCTTTTCCTTGTGATTGATAAAAGTTACTTTTCCGCCAACAATGCGGGTGCGCTTTAGGTGCCTGCGGTAGGAAACCAAGACGTGTCTTGGTTCAATGGATCCAGCGGCGACTTCTGGTAAGAACGGCTGGTAAGTCATGTAAGGAAGCGGGTCAACAAGGGTGACCTCAGCTTCATTCTTACCAAGGTATTTTTCAAGCTTTTTTGCGGTGTAGAAACCGGCATAGCCGCCACCAACGATCAAGATTCTAGGCATTGAACTAATTTACTACTTTCGCTTTACTCGGTTTGGGCTGGGGCCTGGTGACCTAAAGGCAAAATACAAGAATGTTGCAAGTAGCCCTAGACCAGCATAGCCAGCAAGTGGCAGCCAGTTGCTGATATCGGTGTACCAGGGTAGCGAAGGGGCTGGTTCTTCAAAAACAGTGAAGGGAGCCGGATCTTTTATTGGGCTCACAATCTCTCCTGGGTCCACTTCAACCTCGGCACTGGCTCGATAAAGATCAATCCACTGACTCAACGAGCCCAAAGGATTTGAGGACACTAAAGGAATCTCAGCTAGTAGCGCTTGAGTTGGATTTATCACACCATGACCGTAAGTAGTTGAATAGCCCTCGAAACCATCTCGGGTTGCAGAGTCAATAACTCGATTGACTACGTTTGCCGCATCCATGTCTGGGTACATTGAGCGAATCAGAGCGACCATACCAGACACAATAGGTGTGGCACCGCTGGTGCCAGACCACATTCGATACTCACCACCTGGAAAAGCGCCAATTAGATCTTCAGCTGGTGCAGATACCCCAAGAGATATTCCACTGGTTGAAAAATTCTCTGAGGCAAGACCGTCTCGACCTAAACCAGCAACCGCAATAACACCGGGTATGGTGGCTGGTGCGGAGACCTCTTCGGTTCCATCGGCCCTGTTTCCAGCGGCGGCTACAATCACGACGTCGTTTTCAAATGCGTATAAAAATGCTCGGTCCCAACTCTCGGGCCAAGTTACAGAATTCCTGGTGAGGGAAAGATTGATTACCTTGGCACCGTTATCTACTGCCCAAATAATTCCATCCGCAATCTGAGAATCGGTATCTAATCCTTCGATGCCAAACGCTATCGAAACCGAAAGCAATTCGGCTTTAGGTGCGGTTCCAATGATTTGAGCATCACCGCGACCGGCAGCAATAGATGCCACCATGGTTCCGTGATAGCTGTTGCTGCCAACCGGTGTTTGACCATCACTTGATCCAAGCCCTGACATGTCTGTTCCACCAACTACCACCCCTTGCAAGCTTGGGTGGGTGGTGTCAATTCCCGTATCGATGATTGCTATCTTGACGCCCTCGCCCTGGCTTGACTCCCAGGCGCTTGTAAAGCCGTAGTCATCAATCCAGTACTGCTGCTCGCGAACCGAGTCTGCCAATGCCGCACTCGATGGCCCCACCGTTAAAAGCACAGAAGCAGCAAGTATTGCTAGTTTTCGCATACACACCTACTTGGTGACCAACTGCAGGCTTTTAGAGCAAGGTCGCCGATGATGTTTACCCCTGGGCCTTTGGCCAAAGAGTGTGCAACAAGTGAGTGCAGGCACTTAACTCGATTTGGCATGCCACCAGCCGATATGCCTTCGATTTCTTCGACCAGACCAAGCTCGGCTCGGTCCGAAAGATAGCTCAGGTGTGCGCTTTGGTAATTCTTAGCAAGATCCTCATCCTGGGAAAGTTGATCTTGAAGCTTGGTCATTAGCCCCTCAGCTTCGAGGGTCGAAACAGCTGATGTAGCAGCAGGCAAGGTTAGGTAATAAAGGGTTGGGAAAGGTGTGCCGTCTTCAAGCCTCGGTTTGGTTTGAACCACAATCGGATTGCCACATGCGCACCTTGCGGCAATAGCAACAATATCCCTGACAGGTCTACCGAGTTGCTTGCTGACTGTTTCTAAGTCGTTTTCTGTTGCACTACTCAGAGTCACTGGTTGGTTCCTGATTTGGTTCTTCCAGGCCCGCACGCAAAGTAGATTCCAAAAGTGCTTCTACCCAATTCTTCTTGCTTGCTAAAACCTCAAGGCTAAATCCGCTACTTTTTCTTCGCTCAGCAAGCATTGCACCGACCGTTCCAGAGGTGTCAGAGAGGTCAATGCCCTCCGCGTCCATTACCAGGAAGCTAACCTCGCCTGGCATAACAAAATAGAGTCGATCTCTTGCTTGTGCACGGATGTAAACCTCGTCATCCCAACGAAGACGCTCCTGCTGCATACCTTCTAAATTTTCTTGAGCCTGTACTACAAGTGCCCGGTAGTCTGCTATTTGCCTTTGCTGTTCGTACCAAATCTGAATGCTTGGAGCCAGAGTAAACATGCCAATTAGTATTACCGCCAGCAGCGCTAGCGTGTAGCTATTTAGCCGACCGGTGATTCTCATTTAGTGTCCTAGCGAAAGTTCTTGAAAGCCTTAGCTCCTGGGTAGTAAGCAGCATCGGCTAGTTCTTCTTCGATGCGAAGGAGCTGGTTGTACTTAGCCACTCGCTCACTTCTAGCAGGGGCACCGGTCTTGATCTGACCGGCATTGGTAGCAACCGCTAGGTCGGCAATAAAGGTGTCTTCGGTTTCACCGGAACGGTGAGAAATGATTGCTGTCATGCCGTTGCTCTGAGCAAGTGCTACCGCATCCAAGGTCTCGGTCAAGGTACCAATTTGGTTCACCTTCACCAGAATGCTGTTTGCTGTTCCTTTATCGATTCCGGTTTGGAGTCTTGACGGGTTGGTAACAAATAGGTCATCTCCAACTAGCTGAACTTTATCCCCAAGGCGCTTGGTCATGGCTGCCCAGCCGTCCCAGTCATTTTCGTCTAGCGGATCCTCGATGGAAACTAGCGGGAAGGCGGCTACCAGGCCTTCGTAGTAAGTGATCATTTCTTCGGCAGAATGAGCTTTGCCTTCGAAGTGGTACTTACCGTCCTTGTAGAACTCAGTGGCAGCGACATCTAGAGCCATGGCGATGTCGGTTCCGACTTTGTAGCCGGCTTTTTCAATGGCTTCTGAAATTAGCTCTAGTGCCGCGCGGTTAGTTGGAAGATCTGGAGCGAATCCACCCTCGTCACCTAGACCGGTTGAAAGGTTCTTGGACTGCAAAAGCGACTTCAAAGAGTGGTAAACCTCGGTTCCCCACCTGAGCGCTTCTGAGAAAGTTGGTGCTCCAATTGGAACAATCATGAACTCCTGAACATCCACACCGTTGTCGGCGTGAGCGCCGCCGTTCAAGATGTTCATCAGTGGAACAGGAAGTGTGTGAGCATTTGGTCCACCCAAGTATCGATAAAGTGGCAGACCGCTGCTGTCAGCAGCAGCTTTAGCAACCGCTAGGGACACACCCAAAATTGCGTTCGCACCCAAGTTTGATTTGTTGTCGGTTCCATCAAGTGAGATCAGAGCGTTATCAACCAATCTCTGATCGGTGGCATCAAAATCAACCAGCGCTTCATCGATTTCTCCGATCACTCGAAGAACCGCTTTTTGAACACCCTTACCTAGAAATCTAGACTTGTCGCCATCTCTTGACTCGTGTGCTTCGAACGCTCCGGTTGATGCACCAGATGGAACTGCCGCGCGACCAAAAGAGTCGTCATCTAGTAAAACTTCAACTTCAATAGTTGGGTTACCTCTTGAGTCGAGGATTTCGCGAGCACCGATGGCTTCGATAAGTGACAAGGGGTTTCTCCTTAGTTGTTCGGAATCAAATTCCAATGTGATTATCATTTGCCGCCGTTGGCACACTACTAGTTTAGTTTGACTGGCCCTAGCCTATGGGTTTGATTACAAGGCCCTTAAAGCCTTCAGCGGGCTTATCAAGGCTTGCAAAGGAAGAAAAACCCTGTAGATTCAAGCTATCCAGCAGCGTGTTCAACTTCTTGGGCTTTGGCTCTAGCCTCACCTGGTAACCAGCTGCAATTGCTTGAGCTTGAGTAGCTAAGGCTTGCTGAAGATCTGAAGGGTCGAAGACTAAAACCAAGTTCTTGTTTGCTGATGATTCGGCAGCAACTAAATCGGCAACTCTTTCAAAGCCAAGTGAGATTCCAACGGCCGCAACATCTTCGCCTAGCCACTTTCCAACCATTCCGTCGTAGCGACCACCGCCACCAATTGAACTTCCAGATTCTGGGTGCTCAATTTCAAAAATGATTCCGGTGTAATAACCCATTCCTCGAACTAGCGTTGGATCAAATCGGAGCTTGCCAGGGTGAGCTATTTCAAGAGATGCAAAGACTGCTTCCAACTGCTTCGGCACAGCTTGCTGATTAACCAGACCCGAAAGCCAAGTTTTGGCCTTGGATGCTACTTCTTCATTGAATCTTTCCTTTAGTTCAAGACAAACTCCATCAATGCCGATCTTGTCTAGCTTGTCGATAGTGATCATCGCTCGAGAGTGGTCCTTGGCCGCAACACCAAGTTCTTGAATCGAGCGAGAGAGAAGTTCGCGGTGGTTGACTCGGATAGTTGCAGTAGTGATTCCTAAAGCTGCAAGAGCGTGCAAACTCGCATTTAGGATTTCGATTTCGGCCAATGAAGTATCGTCACCAATAATGTCGATATCACACTGAACAAACTGGCGGTAGCGACCTTTTTGTGGTCTCTCAGCTCGCCATACCGGACCGGTTTGAATTGCCTTCAAAACCTTAGGAAGCTTTGACTGGTTGGTTGCATAGAACCTGGTCAAAGGAACAGTGAGGTCATATCTCAATCCAAGATCAGAAAGCTGGTCAGCGCTTTGTCCTAGTGC
>JAIOXP010000020.1:0-18844 GCA_021741705.1 Rhodoluna sp.
GTCATAGAAGTTCCACTTGCCATAGATACCCAGATGAACCCGAATGGTTAGTTTGTTATCGAAGCCAAGAAATAGCTGTTTACCAATCGCTCTGGATTCGACAAGTTTTCTTCCAGAAACGAGTGTTGCTTGCTCGGCAAATCTTCCTTGCGGTGAGGAAATCTTGAGTTTCGAATCAACAAATAGCTCAGCGAATTTGGTTGCAGTTCTATGAACGGAATGGCCTTCTGGCATGTTGCTAGGAAATTAGGTCTTCTATTGAGGCAACGATAGCTTTTGGGTCTTTGCTTCTTATTGATACCTCTGTGCCGTCCTGGAGATAAAGCTTGACGGCTGGACACTTAGAAGGAACGAATCCGATTTTGCGAGTGGTAAGCCTGATACCCCACCCGCCAAACTCCCTTGCTGATACAGCCCCAACAGACGCGCTGACAATCTCTTCGGGATCAAAACTCATAATTGTCAATCCGCGCAAGCGAATTTGAACATTCTCACCAACTAATACTTCTGGCATTGACAACAAAAATCCAAGCAGAAACAGAATTGAGAGCAGAAGAACTGCAAACACAGGCCACGGAAAGTCAACTGCGGCGGCATCAGTTGCTCCGACTTGGATAAACAAAGAAACACAAAGGATTGCAGTCAATAGCCAAAACACAATTCCAAACACCAGAATCAGTAGATTCCTAATTCGAATTTTTGACTTTGGCCAGATATCTGCCGCAATTGAAGGGAGCCAGATAGCTAACTGAAGAATCAGCACGGTTAGTGCAAAATCGCTAACAGAAACGAATCCATCCGGCTGCATTGTTATGCCCCAATGAATGGCCATCGGATTAGGTAACTGACCGGCAAAGTCCCATGAATAGATGAGAGCTTGTAATCCCGCTACGGCAAGTGGCGGAACTAACCAGATATTCAGTCTCCTTAGGCCAAGCTTCATTAGCTAGCTAATCTCTCCGGTTTGCTCGTAGAGTCCGATCTTTCCGATTCTGCGCACGTGCCTTTCATCTTTACTGAAGGGCTCAGCAATGAATACCTTGATTAACTCAAGTACTTCCTCTTTGCTGTGTTGTCTGGCACCCACGGCAATCACGTTTGCGTCGTTGTGCTGCTTTGCTAGTTCAGCGATTTCTTTGTTCCAAACCAAAGCGGCTCTAATGCCTTTTACTTTGTTAGCGGCCATTTGTTCACCGTTTCCAGACCCCCCAAGAACAACACCAAGGGCGGGGACTTCAGCTTGCAGATCGCGCTGTACGGCAAGTGCGGCATTGATACAAAAGGCCGGGTAATCGTCGAGTGGGTCAAACGACTGTGGGCCGTGATCGAATACTTCGTGACCGAGGTTAGTTAGTTCCTGGATTAGGTAGTGGCTTGTTTCTAGCCCGGCATGATCGGTGGCGATGTGAATTCTCATATCTACCTAATCTACTTATCGAAACCGGTAAGGAGAAATCTCGACCCAGGTGTTCCAAATTTCTAGGTTATTACCAGCATTGGGTTCACTATATTGTTTCACACCCTGCTATCCCCCAGTTAGGCTTTGGGTTGAAGAGTCGATCGAAAGAAGAACCGATGCCTGGCGAAAACCTAACAAGAATCGAAGCTCAAGAGCGAGCAGCTGCCTTGGAAGTTCAGAGCTACCAAGTGGAGATCGACCTCACCCAGGGCGCGGAGTTCTTCGGTTCCACCACCAGAGTCCGCTTCACCTCGAAGTCCCCTGGTGTTGCAACCTTTATTGACGCCATTACAAACTCTGTGCACTCGGTGGTGCTAAATGGCGAGGTGTTAGATCCAGCGGTGGTGTCAGATGGCATTCGCATTCAGCTACCTTCAATTGCTGCCGAAAATGAGCTGGTTGTTGTGGCTCAGGGTAAGTACACCAACACCGGCGAAGGCCTGCACCGTTTTGTGGATCCAGTAGATCAAGAGGTATACCTTTATACACAGTTCGAGGTGCCTGATTCTCGCCGCATGTTTGCCGTTTTCGAGCAACCCGACCTAAAGGCCACCTTCCAGTTCAACATCACTGCCCCCAGCTACTGGAAAGTTGTTTCCAACTCCTCCACCCCAACACCAAATGATCTAAGAGAAGGTGTCTCGGTTTGGAACTTTGAAGCTACACCTCGCATCTCAAGCTACATAACCGCGCTAGTAGCAGGACCCTACGTTGAAGTAAGAGATGAACTAGTTTCATCTTCTGGCAAAACAATTCCGCTAGGTGTTTTCTGCCGCAAGTCACTATTTGAGTTCTTGGATGCCGAATACGTGTTTGAGAAAACCAAGCAGGGCTTTGAGTTCTTTGAAAAGCAGTTTGACTACCCGTATCCGTTTGAAAAGTATGACCAGCTCTTTGTACCCGAATTCAATGCCGGAGCTATGGAAAATGCTGGAGCGGTAACCTTCACCGAAGGTTACGTTTTTAGATCCAAAGTAACTGACGCTGTTAAAGAGCGCCGCGTAGTAACGATTCTGCACGAGCTAGCTCACATGTGGTTTGGCGATCTAGTAACAATGCGCTGGTGGAGCGACCTGTGGCTAAATGAATCCTTTGCCGAATACATGTCTACTTTGGCTACCCAAGAAGCAACCGAGTGGCACGGAGCCTGGGCCACATTTGCCTCACTAGAAAAGTCCTGGGCTTACCGCCAGGACCAACTACCATCTACGCATCCAATAGTTGCCGAGATTAACGATCTGGAAGATGTGCAGGTGAACTTCGATGGAATCACCTACGCCAAGGGAGCCTCGGTATTGAAGCAGCTTGTTGCTTGGGTTGGTCAGGAACCTTTCATGCGAGGAGTCTCCGACTACTTCAAAAAACACGCCTACAAAAACACTGAGCTCAAAGATCTATTGAAAGAGCTAGAGAACCAAAGCGGAAGAGATCTAACCGAGTGGTCCAAGCTTTGGCTTGAGACCGCGGGTGTAAGCACCCTGCGACCAGAGCTTGTTGAAAAAGATGGAGCGATCGAATCATTCGCAATTTTGCAATCAGCCATCGATGACTACCCGTACCTAAGACCGCACCGTATCGCAATTGCTCTCTACGAGGAACAAAATGGCAAAATCGTTCGAACCGAGCGAATCGAGCTGGATGTTGAAGGAGCCAAAACCGAGGTTCCGGAACTGGTCGGTAAAAAACGCCCAGCCTTGATTTTGCTAAACGATGACGATCTAACCTACGCGAAGATTCGTATGGACGAGTCGTCCTGGAGCTTTGCTCTAGACAAGCTCTCACTAATTGAAGACCCACTGGCCAGAGCCTTGGTCTGGGGGTCAGCCTGGGATGCAACCCGGGATGGAGAAACATCACCTCGCGATTTCATAAAGCTTGCCCTTCGCCACATTGAATTCGAAACTGAGTCAACAACTATGTTGACTATTTTGAGGCAACTACTGACTGTTGCGAACCTATACGTAGCTGAGCAGAACCGCTCGACTGAGCAGCTTTTGCTAGCTGATGGCCTATGGAGCCTTGCTCAAAATGCCGAAGCGGGCTCAGATGCGCAGTTGCAGTTTGTGAAATTCTTTGCGCAGTTTGCTAGAAGCGATCAGCAATTAGCGAATGTATCGGCACTGCTAAATGGCGAGCTGAAGCTTTCCTCGCTCGCCATTGATACCGACTTGCGCTGGGAGCTTGTTACCTCTTTGGCTGTTGGTGGAAAGATTTCGAGCGAGCTACTAGATCAAGAGCTCGCAGGCGATAACACCGCCAACGGGCAGAAGTATCACGTTGCTGCCGTTGCGGCCTTGCCTGACCAAGGCTCAAAGCAAGCCATGTTCACCAAGTTGGTTACCACCGATGAGCTCTCGAATGCGTTGGTCAATTCGGCAAGCTTGGCTTTTGGAAGAGTGTTGGATCCAAAGTCACTTCAGCCTTTTGTTTCTCAGTACTTTGCGAACGTACTCAAGATCTGGGAAGACAAGACCTATCACATGGCCGAATACCTTCTTGTGAACCTCTACCCATTGGCGCTAGCCAACAAAGAACTAGTTTCCGAAACTAAAGCCTTCCTTGCCAAGACTGAGATTCAAAGTAAACCGGCCCTTCGTAGAATCATTATCGAAAACCTTGCCAATGTTGAAAGAGCACTGAGTGCTCAGCTGAGGGATTTGAAGTAGTAATCATGGAATCACTAGATCAAATCTGGAGTGACTGGGGATTTGCCATACGAATTGCCCTGATTGTTGTAGGGCTATTTGTAATTCGATTAGTGCTACTTGTTCTTATCCGCCGCGTAGTAACAAGTGTCACTTCCGGTGTGAAAAGGCGCGCCGGTGCCGATGACACTCGCGCACTCGATGCATCACCGCTAGCAAGAGCGCGGGTTGTCCAAAGAGCCAGAACTATTGGACTGGTGCTGAGCAATCTAATCACAGCCGGATTGCTAATCAGCGCAGTTATTGCAATCCTCTCAGAACTTGGGGTTGCAATAGGTGCCTTGGCCGCAGGAGCTGGAATCTTGGGTGCAGCTCTTGGCTTTGGAGCTCAGAGTCTTGTTAAAGATTTTATCTCGGGACTGTTTATTGTTGTCGAAGATCAGTTTGGCGTAGGTGACTTTGTAGACCTAGGCTCTGCAACGGGCGTAGTTGAGTCAATTGGTTTGCGAGTGACCCAGGTACGAGACCTGGAAGGCACTGTTTGGTATGTCCGAAATGGAGAGATCCTCAGAGTTGGAAACTCTTCCCAAGGCTGGTCAAGAGTAATTCTTGATTTGCCCCTGGCCTACAATTCCGACCTAGACAAAACCAAAAAAGTTATTGAACAAGCCGCATCGAAACTTGCCGAGACTCTTGGCTCTAAGAGTGGGCTAATTGGAAAAGCCCAGGTTTGGGGTATTCAGGCACTAGAGGGTGGGGAAGTCGTCTTTCGCGTTGTTCAGCAAGTAAGGCCATCTAAGAAGGATGAGCTAGCGCGCCTGATTCGACTCGAAGTGAAAAAGGCAATAGACAAAGCAGGCATCAAGCTATCCAAACCACAAGATTCAAGAACTAAAGGTTAGTCATTGCAAATGAGCGAAGAGTTTGAGGACGCAGCCCGGGTCGAAGTCGTGCGAATCAAAGGCCTATCCGGTGAGGCTGTTGAGGGTAACTTCTTTGAGCTAGTTGGCGGCACTGATACCTTCAAGAAACTCGTTACTAAGTTCTACGAGGGTGTTGCCACAGATGATGTTCTAAAACCCATGTATCCAGAAGACGACCTGGGTCCAGCAGCCGAGCGGCTAAGAATGTTTCTGGAGCAGTACTGGGGTGGTCCGCAAACCTATCAAGAAACCAGAGGACACCCCAGACTCAAGCAGCGCCACCAGCCCTTCAAGATCAACCCGCTTGCTCGTGAGAGATGGTTGCATCACATGAAGGTTGCGTGTGATTCGCTAGAGCTAGCTCCCCTGCATCAGGCGCAGCTTTGGGGTTATTTAGATCGTGCTGCAACTTCAATGCTAAACACATTTGATGACTAGAAGTGCTTGGCCTCTTTAGATAACACGTGGCCAAATTGTGACGAGAGTCTGACCCAGCCCTGAGAGTGAAAAACTGGAACCATTTCGCCTTCAGTTAAGAATCCAAGACCGGCAGCTGCAAAGGCTGCGCCAGCTGGAACTTTCGAATCAAGGTCAATGGCTCTGCCCCACACCTCGGAACGAATACGAGCCGCTATTGGTCCGCCAACCGATTCTGGAATTGTCTCCGCTACTTCAATGATGCCTTTTCTGGCAACCCCGGTAAGCATGTACTCTGGCAGGCTCGTGGCTTCCACCCAACCGGTTCGTGGAGGAGATACTCCAGCCCAGGGAACACGCTCAGACGACTCGAGATGAAACACAAAACTCTGTTCTGCTTCTGGCTTTTCTAGCTCAAATGCAATTCGATCCAGAATTGCCTGGATTGGAACAAGCACGTTGATTTCAGCTTCTTGCTTTAGATCCATGGTGCGAAGGCCTAGGACAGTTGGCCCATCATCCAAAATATTTGCTGTAAACAAAGGTGCTACATAAGCAGTCAAAAGCGCTCCAAAGGCCCTGAGCCTTACAACTCCCTTGGGGTCCATTTTCTTGGCCCGAGTCAAAAAGGTTTTTAGATCGAGCGCAGTTTGCTGGTCCAAAAGCTGGAAGTCATTTTTCATTTCATTACTAAACTTACCCTGATAGCTGCCGCCCAAAGTAAGGACACCCAACATGAGCAAGGTTCCCCCACCTAAAGACCCACTTGCTGATCTACTGGTAGCGCTCGACCTAAAAGACGCCGGTGGGGCAAGAACCAAAGAAGACATTTTTATTGGCCCGTCGCAGTGGATGCCGCACGGAAGAGTTTTTGGTGGTCAAGTCCTCGCGCAGTGCACCGTTGCAGCAACTAGAACTGTAGACCCGGATAGAATCTTGCACTCGCTGCACGGCTATTTCTTGAGACCAGGAGACATTGATTTCCCAATTACATTCTCGGTGGACAGGCTCAGAGACGGTAAGTCGTTTTCAACCAGAAGAGTTCAGGCCTACCAAAAGGGTGAACCGATTTTTTCTATGATCTCTTCATTCCAAACCGAGAGTCCAGGACTTACCCACCACGAGCAGATGCCAGAAGGTTTGACACAGCCAGAAGATCTTCCCTCGGCCGCTGAAGTGCTTGGCGGTATTCCTCACCCGGTTGCTCAGTACTGGGCTAAGGCCAGACCGTTTGATTTGCGTCACGTGCAGTCACCGATCTACTTTGAAGTAAAGGGTGAGCCGGTGGCTCACCAGGCAGTTTGGCTCAAAGCCATCGGAGAATTACCTGTTTCTCCAACCCTGCATCAAGCAGCCCTTGCGTACGCATCTGATTTCACTTTGCTAGAAAGTATCTATCGAAGACACAAAATCTCCTGGGCTAAACCGGGACTAAAAACTGCGAGCCTCGATCACGCTATGTGGTTCCACGCTCCCGCGAAGGTGGATGAGTGGATGCTTTATGTTCAAGAATCACCCGCTGCTCAAAACAGCAGAGGTTTAGCTATTGGAAAGATATTTAGTCGCGAAGGCGTCTTGCTAGCAACAGTTGCCCAGGAGGGAATGGTTCGAGTCCCCGAAGGTAAGGTTGCTAGTCTCTTGTCAATCTTCGGTAAGTAGAGCGGTGCGGCTTAGCGGCGTCTGGGCCTAAGCGCTCGATTTTATTTTCCTCGTAAGCTTCGAAGTTTCCTTCAAACCAATACCACTTATCTGGCTTCTCATCAGTTCCCTCGTAGGCCAAGATGTGAGTAGCAACTCGGTCCAGGAACCACCTGTCGTGTGTGATCACCACAGCGCAACCCGGAAACTCAAGTAAAGCGTTTTCCAAAGAACCTAGAGTTTCAACATCTAAATCGTTTGTTGGCTCATCCAGTAGCAACAGGTTGCCACCTTCCTTCAAAGTCAAAGCAAGATTTAGCCTGTTGCGCTCACCACCTGATAAAACTCCGGCAGGTTTTTGCTGATCTGGTCCCTTGAAACCAAAAGCTGCAACATAAGCACGCGATGGCATCTCAACTTGTCCCACTTGAATGTAATCAAGACCTCCTGACACAACTTCCCAAAGACTCTTTTCAGGATCTATCCCACCGCGAGACTGGTCAACATAAGAAATCTTTACCGTCTCACCGATTTGGAGCTCGCCACCATCTAGGGTTTCTTCGCCAACAATCATCTTGAACAGCGTTGACTTACCAACACCGTTTGGCCCAATAACTCCAACAATTCCGTTTCGAGGAAGCGAGAATGACAAGTCGGAGATCAAGCTTCGCTCATCAAAATTCTTTTGCAGGTTCTTGGCTTCCAAAACTATGTTTCCAAGTCTTGGGCCCGGTGGAATCTGAATCTCTTCGAAATCTAGCTTTCTTGCCTTGTCAGCTTCGCTTGCCATCTCTTCGTATCTGGAAAGCCTGGCTTTAGATTTTGTCTGTCTCGCTTTAGATGAAGAGCGAACCCATTCAAGTTCATCCTTTAGGCGCTTGGCTAACTTGACGTCTTTCTTTCCTGCCACCTCTAAGCGCTCTTGCTTTTTCTCCAAGTAGGTGGAGTAGTTACCTTCGTAAGGGTAAGCGCGTCCACGATCGAGTTCCAAAATCCACTGCGCAACGTTATCTAGGAAGTACCTATCGTGAGTAACGGCTAGCACCGCACCTGGATACTTTGCCAAGTGCTGCTCGAGCCACAAAACACTCTCCGCATCCAAATGGTTTGTTGGCTCGTCAAGAAGTAGTAGGTCTGGCTTTTCAAGCAGCAATTTACAAAGCGCGACACGGCGCTTTTCTCCACCGGAAAGATGGGCTACCGGGGTGTCACTAGGTGGGCAACGAAGAGCATCCATTGCCTGCTCTAGTTGTGAATCTAAATCCCAGGCATCCAGGTGATCAATTGCCTCTTGTAAAGTTCCCATCTCTTCGAGCAAGCGGTCATAGTCGGCGTCTGGATTTGCAAGTTCTGCTGAGATTTCGTTGAACCTATCAAGTTTGGCCTTTACTTCTTTTACAGCTTCTTCAACGTTTCCAAGCACAGTTTTTGATTCATCAAGCTTTGGCTCCTGCATCAAGATGCCTACGGTGTATCCCTCACTCAGGCGGGCCTCTCCGTTCGAAGGAGTATCGAGACCAGCCATGATCTTTAGAACAGAGGACTTACCGGAACCGTTAGGTCCAACAACACCAATCTTCGCCCCTGGAATAAATGAGAGCGTTACATCGTCCAAGATAAGTTTGTCGCCGTGCGCTTTTCGCGCCTTGATCATCTGATAGATAAATTCAGCCATGTTTCCCTCAAATTGTGGTGTCAAAAAAATGACACCCTTTTCACCAAGAGTGCTGTGGATAAGTTTATCCGACAATGTTGTGGCTCATTGTGAGCCAACAATCACATACACCTAGGTAAAAAGGGTGTCACGCGACCAGGCGCTTAGGGGGAAGTAGCCTGACCGGGTCTGTTACTTGCTTGCGGAGCTAAGCAGCGTTGTCTCCTTGGGCTCAAACTCTTCATCTTCAATTTCACTATCTGCTGGCTCTTCGCGCACCAGAACAGTGCGGGTGAATACCGAATTGCCCCAGGACAAGTCGTGACCAATCACATCTGCCTCAATCTCAACAGAGGTTCCAGTTCTTTCTCCGTTATCCCAGTCACGAACCTTGAGCCTGCCTGAGGTGCAAACACGATCGCCTTTGGATACCGAGCTTGCGGTGTTGATGGCAAGCTGGCGAAAACAGGTCACGGTGAACCAGTTGGTTTCCCCGTCGATCCAAGAGTTTTTGGATCTATCGAAGCGGCGCTTGGAGGAAGCCAAGCGAAATGAGGTTATTGGCAAGCCATCTTGAGTGACTAAGTGCCTAGGGGTTGTTGCTACTAAACCTTGAACTGAAAATACATCTGACATAGCTACCTTTTTCTCTGATTGAACTAAACAGAGAAAAAGACTCTCAAAAGGTCACAAGCTTGTGCAGGTTGAAAAAGAATCTGTGGAGAAGTTATCTCAGGTAAGAAGTAAAGGCCTTTGCGGTCTTTGCCATCTTGGGTTTGACCACCATGTTGCAGTAGCCCTGGTCAGGGTTCTTGGCAAAGAAGTCCTGATGGTAGGTCTCCCCCATCCAGAATTTTTCGAGCGGCAATAGCTGGGTAACAATGGAGTCACCCCAGACTTGCTTGGCTCTTTCTAGTGCTTGTTCGAATTGAGCTTTTTGGTCTTCCCCGTCATAGAACATGCAGCTTCGATAGCTAGTGCCAATGTCGTTACCCTGGCGGTTTAGCTGGGTGGGATCATGCAAGGTAAAGAAGATGTCCAGAATGACATCGGCGGGAATGATGGATTCATCGAAGATGACCTTGGCCACTTCAGCATGGCCGGTTCCCTCACCGCAAACCGCTTCGTAGCTCGGGTTTTCAACATGGCCCCCGCTATAGCCGACCTCGACGTCGCTCACGCCACCAAACTGCATAAAGCTCGAATCTAGGCACCAAAAGCAGCCACCACCGAGGACAAAACTGATCATCTAGCTAGCTTAGGCTTGTGCTTATGAAATTTCGAGCCAGTAGCGATAGATACTCCCAAATTAAGTACCGCCGAACAGGAAAGTCCGGATTATTGCTTCCGGAAGTATCCCTAGGTCTTTGGCATAACTTCGGCTCGGATCATTCCTTTGCTAACCAGCGCGCGGTGCTTCGTCGTGCCTTCGATTTGGGAATTACGCATTTTGACCTAGCTAACAACTACGGTCCGCCCCATGGTCAAGCCGAAATTAACTTTGGTGAACACCTGCGCAAAGACTTCACCCCTTACCGAGACGAAATGATCATCTCCACTAAAGCCGGATACGACATGTGGGACGGGCCATACGGCGAGTGGGGATCAAGAAAGTATCTTCTTGCCTCACTCGATCAATCACTTGATCGCATGGGTCTCGAATACGTTGACATCTTTTATTCACACCGGTTCGATCCAGAAACTCCCCTGGAAGAAACAATGGGAGCACTCGCCTCTGCGGTAAGAAGCGGAAAGGCTTTATACGTTGGAATCTCCAACTACGACCCACCGCAAACCATTAGGGCTAAACAGATTTTGGATTCGATGGGCATACCGCTATTGATTCACCAGCCAAAGTATTCCATTCTGGAAAAAACTCCTGAGTGGGGATTATTGAAAACGATAGAGGATCTCGGAATAGGCTCGATTGTATTTTCGCCCCTGGCCCAAGGATTGCTAACCGATAGATACTTGGACGGAAAAGTTCCCAAGTCCTCGAGAGCCTCCAAAGGAAAGTTCTTGCCCTCTGCCCAAATAACTGAGCAGTACCTGTCTGCTGCGAGAGCTCTAAATGCTGTTGCCACTTCAAGAAATCAGTCACTTGCACAAATGGCGATCTCTTGGGTGCTAAGACAGCCGGCGGTGACCAGTGCACTGATTGGAGCTTCTAGCGTGAAGCAGCTCGAACAAAACTACGCAGCTATTTTTGCAAACCCGTTCACCATGGAAGAACTTCGGTTAATCGATGACGCAACCAAGAACGGGCTGGGTCAGTAACTAATTGAGAACTAAACATCCTGCTCTTGGAGTCTTCTTTGCCCTAGCTGGCGTTGTGCTGTTTGGGCTGAATGCCTCAACCTCCAAAGTCACTATGGAAGCGGGAATTTCTCCCTCGGACCTTGTTATATTTCGCTCGCTTGCTACAGCCCTAGGTGCCGGTATCGCCCTGGCTCTAACAAACCCAAGAGCTTTCAAGGTAAAGCCAAAGGAATGGAAGAACCTAGTAATCTTTGGAATCTTCGGTGTTGCGCTCATGCAGTGGTCCTACTCCAATGCGGTTGCCAACTTGCCAGTTGGCATCGCCCTTCTAATTGAATACACCGCGATTGTCATCGTCCCGCTGGTTTCTTTGTGGCTCTTTAAAGAAAAGGTACTTCCTAGGCTGTGGTTTGCAATTGCCATGGTGCTTGGTGGCCTGGTGGTAGTTTCTAGAATCTGGGATGGCGGTTTGAACCCAGTTGGTGTGATGTTTGCTGTGGCCGCCGCCCTGTTCTTGAGTTTTTACTTTCTTATGGGTGAGCACACCCTCAGAAACAGAGACGCGCTTTCTACTCTTTTTTACAGCATGTCTGTGTCTGCTCTGTTTTGGCTAATCGTGACCCCGTGGTGGAACTTCGATACATCTCTGTTTGTGAAGACTGTCTCGCTAACCGGCAACTTGGCGCAGTACGAGCTTCCGCTTTGGGTACTTCTGATATGGATTGGGATCTTCGGGTCCTTTATTCCCATGTTGTTCTCGTTTCTGGCTCTAACTCACCTGAGGGCGACCGCCGTTGGAGTAATTTCTACTGCTGAGACCGTGATGGCATTCGTTTTTGGTTGGGCCTGGCTAAATGAGAGAATTGATGCGCTTCAGGCTCTCGGAGGATTCATAGTTATCGCTGGAATAGTTCTGGCACAAACTTCCAGGGTAAAAACACAGGAAAGTTCCTAACCAACTGCCATAAGGACAAACGTGCGAAATGATTCCGCTGCAATGCTGGCAACAGTGGCGCTGGTTGGACTTGCAGCACTGCTGTTGGCTTTTTTTGACACCGGCACCTGCGTTGTCCCCGATGCTGAGGGGTTCATGACCTGCCAAGATATAGCTGACCAAAGAACTTGGGCGGCCATAATTCTTGGGGCAGTCGTGGTGATTGGCTTCTCGGTTTCAATTATTCGAAGAAAGAAACGCTAACCGTGCATGAGATTAACGATGAAACCAGAGCGTTGCGCGAAGCTATATTCGAATACGTTCGGGTTCGAACAAATTACGATCCAGTCCCCCTAGATTCATCTAAATCCGAAGCTGAGCTACTTAGCCAAGCGGGACAAACAATTACCGAGCAAGGTCTAGGCGGTAACACCGCCCTCAAGCTTTTCGAAGAAGTTCTAGCGCCAGCAACGATTTCTACCGATCACCCGGGGTTTTTGTCATTCATCCCTAATGCCGCAACAGAAGCTTCAAGACTTTTTGACCTAATTGTTTCGGCTAGCTCAATGTACGGCGGCTCATGGATGGAAGGGTCTGGAGCGGTTTTTGCAGAAAACCAAGTTTTGTCCTGGCTTGCAAAAGAAGTTGGCTTACCGGACACTTCCGGAGGCGTTTTTGTTCAAGGTGGAACGGTTGGAAATCTCTCCGCACTTGTGACGGCAAGAGATGCGCACCGGGAAATGCTTTCCAAAACAGGAGTTGATTTCACCGGGAGATTAGCTTTCATTGCCTCCAAGGAAGCTCACTCATCTTTGAAATCGGCAGCCAAAGTTATGGATGTTGATATTCTTTTGTCAAAACCCGAAGAAAACGGCAAGCTACTTGCCGGGTCGGTTCAAGAAGTGCTTGCGGCGGCTGATCCAAACAGCATCTTTGCAATTGTTGCTACCGGTGGCACCACCAACTTTGGAATAGTTGACGACTTGCGCGGAATAGGCGAAGTCGCAAAAGCAAACAAGATTTGGTACCACATCGATGGCGCCTATGGTTTAGCCGGAATCTTGAGCCCTAAGTACCGGCATTTGTTTGATGGTTCGGAATTGGCCGATTCATTTATCGTCGATCCCCACAAGTGGCTCTTTGCTCCATTTGATGCCTGTGCCCTGGTTTATAGAAACCCCTCATTGGCAAAGGCTTCACACACCCAGCATGGAGAATACCTAGAGACTCTAACTGAGTCGGGGCTTTGGAACCCAGCCGATTACTCCTTTGGGCTCACCAGAAGAACTAGAGGCTTGCCGCTTTGGTTCTCCTTGGCCACCCACGGTATCCAAAAATACCGCGAGGCAGTAGAAACAAACATTGACTTGGCCCACCAGGCTGCCGATTTGATTCGTGGATTGGATTACCTAGAGCTAGTTCGTGAACCGGAGTTATCCGTTGTAGTTTTTGAGCGCAAGGGCTGGGCGTTGGCTGATTACGACAAATGGTCCGAAAAACTTCTTAGGGATGAAATTGGCTTTGTAGTTTCTTCAAGCCATCAGGGGAAACCAAACACCCGATTTGCGATTGTGAATCCACTAACCTCAATTGAATTACTCTCCAAGATTCTTGAAAGCATGAAGTAAGGAAACAAACAGATGAAGCTAACTGTTGCTAACGCCCCAGAATCACTTTCGAGAGTAAAGGCCGCGACCCAAAAGCCACTTCGAGTTGGCTTAGTGCAAACCAAATGGCATAGCGATCCTGCTGAACACGAAGCCAAGTTGTATGAAGGTATCAAAATTGCTTCTGACGCTGGAGCGAAGATTGTATTCCTGCAGGAGCTGACTTTGTCTCGCTACCCAGCAGATGCTAAGCCGGAGGGAATACCTTCAAAGATTGCAGAGCCTCTTGAAGGAGGTAAGACGCATCTATTTGCAGCTCGAGCGGCTAAGGATTTTGGCGTCATCGTTCACGCATCGCTTTATGAAAAAGCCGACCTGGCCGATGGCAGAGGGCTAAACACTGCAATCATGGTTGACGGTACTGGCAAGATCATCGCCAGAACCCCAAAGCTTCACATCCCAGTAACCGCCGGATACTACGAAGATAAATACTTCCAGCCAGGCCCTTCGGATCAAGAACCATACCCTGTCTACAGTCTTGACCTAGAAGGAGTGAAGGCAAGCTTTGGCTTGCCTACCTGTTGGGACGAGTGGTTCCCCGAAGTTGCTAGAAACTACTCACTTCGCGGAGCGCAGATTCTTGCCTATCCAACCGCGATTGGTTCTGAGCCCGATCACCCAGATTTTGACACTGAACCACTATGGCGCCAGGTGATTGTTTCTCACGGAATAGCAAATGGAACCTTCATGGTCGTGCCAAACCGTTACGGCAACGAAGGTGCCCTGAAATTTTATGGCAGCAGCTTTATCTCAGATCCATTTGGAAGAGTTCTAGCCCGTGCCGGAAGAGACACCGATGAGGTCTTGGTTGCAGATCTAGACCTAGATCAAAGACGTGACTGGCTCGATTTGTTTCCATTCTTGGCTACTCGCAGGCCAGATACCTATGAAGCACTTACCAAGCCGGTTGTGAACAAAAGAGTCGACTCTGGCGATGGCGAACAAGGCGGCATTGCGGGAGTGTCGCACTCATGAATCTGAGAATGCCCGCGGAGTGGGAAAAGCACGAGCGCACCTGGATGTCCTGGCCACCAAATAACTATTTGCTTGGTGAAAGCGATCAAGAAGCTGAGCTAACGCGCACCACTTGGGCAAATGTTGCTAACGCGATTGTGAAGTATGAACCGGTTACAGTGCTTGCCACCTCTGATCAAATCGAACTAGCCCGGAATTATCTACACCCCAGCATTGAAATTGTTGAAGCGGAACTAAATGATGCTTGGCTTAGAGATAACGGGCCGACTTTTGCAAAATCAGATACCGGTGAGCTTGTTGCTATCAATTGGATCTTCAATGGCTGGGGCAATCAGCCTTGGGCGAGCTTTGACAAAGATCAACTAACGGCAGGATTTATTGGAAAGCTAACGGGATCCAAGGTGGTTGAATCTGACCTAATAAATGAAGGTGGCGGCATCCATGTAAATGGTGCAGGCGCAGTGCTGCTTACGGAAACCGTGCAGCTAGGGGATGGCAGAAACTCCAGCTGGAGCAAGCAAGAGGTTGAAGCAGAAATTCACTCCAAACTTGGAACCTCAAAAGCATTCTGGGTAAAGCGCGGCCTAACTCGCGACTATGACGGATTTGGGACGCGAGGTCACATCGACATCGTTGCCTGCTTTGCTAGCGAGAATGTGCTCTTGTATCACGACCAGCAAGACCCCAATCATCCTGACTTTGAGGTTTCTAAAGAAGTAAAGGCAACTCTTGAATCCGCGGGTGAGTTTGAGTTGATTGCTTTGCCAGCACCGAAGGTTTTGCGCGATGAAGAAGGTTTTGTCGACTACAGCTACATCAACCACTACATAGTCAACGGTGCTGTGATTCTTTGTTCATTTGATGACCCAAACGATCATGTAGCCAAGGCAATTCTTGAGAAGGTTTATCCGGATCGAGAGATTGTGTTAGTTGACGCCAAGCAAATCTTTGCAAATGGTGGCGGTATTCACTGCATCACGCAGCAACAGCCTGCTTAGGTTCAGTGTTTTCTGATTACCGGCTGCTAGGGTTGCGAGCATGATTTATAACACTTCTCTAGGACTGCTTCGTATTCTGACTGGCTCTGCCCTGATTGGTTCTGTTGCCTGGCAGGTAACCGACAGACTGGCAAACAACAACTTTCGACCTGGCGAGTATTTTGCATACTTCTCAATTGTCACAGCAATCGTTGCTGGCGCGTTTCTGGTGGCCACTGGTTTTGGATTAGTTCGAAATCAAGAAGATTCCAAGAGGATTGAAATAGCCAGACTCAGCTTTACGGTTGCCATGATTGTTGTTGGTGTGGTCTATCACCTGCTACTTGCAGATGCTCCTGGAGATGTTCGAGACGGAGATTACGTTTGGCCGGTATTACCAAATGAGGTAATTCACACCTACGGTCCAATCTTGATTGTCATTGATTACTTGCTCTCCCACAAAGCTTTTCAGATCAAGCTCCGCGCAGCACTATGGGTTGCAGTGTTTCCCTTAACTTGGTTGGTCTTCTCTGTGATCCGAGGACTTGTTACCAACTGGTGGCCTTACTGGTTTATCAACCCGAACGAAGAAGGCGGCGTTCCTGGAATGCTTACCTACATCGCCGCAATAACTTCATTCTTCTTGATTCTTGGGTTCCTGGTATTGGGTATCAAGAAGTTGATTCAGAAAGTCGTCTCGCGCAACTAGGTTTTTCTAGGATCCCGAAATGGCACCTTTAGCCATAGACGGGAACACGAAACCGTGCATCGGCAAGACTGCCCACCAATAAAGCTGACCAAATAAACCCTTAGGTGCGAATGTTGCCGTTTGAGTCAAAACCGTTTCATGTGTCTCGGGATCTTTTTCGATACTGAATTCGAGCCAGGCCAGGCCAGGCAGTTTCATCTCGGCACGCAATCTCAAAAGCTTTTGAGGGATAAGTTCTTCAACTCTCCAAAAATCAACGGCGTCACCAATTCTCAGGTGATCTGGGTCACGCCTGCCACGCCTTAGTCCAACTCCCCCAACCATTCGATCCATAAGACCTCGTAGCTCCCAAGCCCAGCTGGCCATGGAGTAACCATTCTTGCCACCAATTGATTCAATCCTGGACCAAACCTTTTCCATTGAATCAGTGCCTCGAACCACCCGAACGTCTTTATACAAAGAACCTCCAGCCCAGTCCGGATCAGTTGGAAGCGGCTCGCTAGGGGTTCCTGGAACCGAAGCGTTGGTCCAACGGGTTTCAACATTGGCCTCTTTGATTCGAACCAGAGCCAGCTTCACGGCAACATCAAAGGAAGTCAGGCCGGCAGCTGAAGGTGGAATCAACTCATTGATATTTGATGGCGCAGCCACCACTTCGTGCTTGAGGCTCTCAACTAATCTGCGGGCAAGGCGATAAGGAACTGGAGTAACGAGTCCCACCCAACCGCTAGAAAGTCTCGGGGTCAATACTGGGATTGGAATAATGATTCTTCTCTTGAGTCCAGCAGCGGCTGCGTAGTGCTGCATCATGTCGGCATAGGTAAAGATATCAGGGCCTGCAATGTCAAAAACACCCTGAGCGGAAGAAGGCAATCCGGCTGCGCCAATCAGGTACCTCAGCACATCGCGAACCGCAATGGGTTGAATTCGGTTGTTTACCCACTTCGGTGTAGTCATAATCGGCAAACGCTCAGTTAGATAGCGAAGCATTTCAAATGAAGCAGAGCCTGAACCGATTACTACCCCAGCTCGAAATTCAATTGTTGGAACACCCGATTTAGCAAGAATGGCACCGGTATTCATGCGAGCACTCATGTGCTCGGATAGTTCATCGGTGCCGTTGATGATTCCACCAAGATAAATGATTCGAGATACTTTTGCCTCTGATGCCGCGTCAGCAAACATCTTCGCCATCTTTAGTTCTGATGCTTCAAAATCATCTTTGACAAGAAGTGAATGAATTAGATAGTAAGCAACGTCTATATCGGAAAGTGCTTGCTCTAATGCTTTCTCGTCGTGAGCGTCTCCTTCGACAACTTCAACCTGAGTAATCCAGGGATACTGTGTCAAACGCGAAGCGTTTCTTGCGAGCACTCTGACTCGGTAGCCAAATGTTAGAAGTTCCCTAATTAGCCTGCCACCGATGTAACCATTGGCTCCAGTGACCAGGCAAAGTGGAGCCAGTCCATTGCTTTTGACGGGTACTGGCAGTCCCGCAGTGATTTCGGTCATAACCAATTATCACCTTCGAAACCAGATGTTCTAGCAAAATAGGTAGACATCACGGCACAGTGAAGCCGATACCCCAATTGCACACATAGACTTTGAAACGGCTAGTTCCTAGCCCAAGCAATCTAGTAGGCATCAGCTAGAAAAGACCAGAAATCAGGAATCAATTGACAAAAGTTCGCAATCGCTGGGTAGGACTTGTTTTCATATCCATGGCCATATCTCTCGTGATCATCGATGGCACGATCGTAAACACCATTTTTCCTTCAATAATCAACGACCTCAGTCTTACCTCCACAGAGGTGCAGTGGGTTCAGGAAAGCTATGTCCTGGTCTTTGCGTCCCTTCTTCTGGTCTGGGGTTCTCTGGCTGACAGGTTTGGTCGAAAGCGACTACTAAGTATTGGAATTGTAATTTTCATATTGGCGTCAGTCTGGGCAGGTATTGCGGAATCACCGGACGTTTTGATCCTCGCTCGAGTAATACAAGGTGTCGGCGGAGCTATGGTGCTTCCAACAACCCTGTCACTTCTAAATGCCACGTTCCAGGGTAAAGAACGAGGAATAGCGTTTGCTGTTTGGGGCGCAACAATCGGTGGAATGGTTGCCGTTGGTCCTGTGCTTGGTGGCTGGCTAGCAACTGACTTCAGTTGGCGCTGGGCCTTTGGAATTAACTTGCCTCTTGGAATTTTGATCCTGGCGGGTCTTGCCTATTACGTTTCTGAGTCCAAGGCACCGCAGCGCGCAGGAGGCATTGACTTTATTGGTGCAGCCATTTCTGTTGTTATGTTCTCCACTTTGGTATTTGGACTAATTGAGGGCCGTATTTATGGCTGGTGGGAAATTAATCCAAACAACCAATTCATGATTGGTGACTTCGCTTGGCCAACTACAGGAATTTCTGTGATTCCAGTTTCCCTTCTGATCTTTGTGATTTCTGCAGTGGTGTTTGTGCTTTGGGAAAAAAAGCGCGAGGCCGAGAAAAGGAATGTTCTTCTGGACCTGGGCCTATTTAAGATTGGCTCGTTCAGAAATGGTTCTATCGCCGCGTTGATTATCTCCATGGGTGAGTTTGGAAT
>JAIOXP010000003.1:0-66399 GCA_021741705.1 Rhodoluna sp.
CCGACACCCCACAAGAGGGATGGGGTGGAAACTTTCGAATTATCTGCTTCGCAAAATCTCCCCTCGAAACCGACATAGGTCAGGATGAGCTGATCACCGACGTCTGCTGGGCCTGGTTAGAAGACTCGTTGAAAGCCCACGGCGCCGGATACACCCTCCAGGCGGGCACCATCACCAGAATTATCTCGCAAGGATATGGTGCGATGTCCGGTCAGAGCGATCACGCCGAGCTCGAGCTACGAGCATCATGGTCGCCCACCGATTCGAATTTTTCGGCCCATCTCGAAGCCTGGCAGGATCTTTTGTGCATGATGTCTGGATTGCCTCCAGAATCAGGAATAAGCAGAATCTAATTTGACTGCTACAGAGTCAAGCCCGCTCGAAGCTGAACCCGTAACACTTGAAACACTTGCAGCACCTAGATCCAAATTCCACCTTGTTACAAATCCCAAAGAGCTCGCTGTTTCAATTGACCACCTTGCAAGCACACCTGGACCAGTCGCAGTTGATGCCGAAAGAGCGTCGGGTTTCAAGTACTCGCAGCGAGCGTATTTAGTTCAGCTAAAAACTGAGCACTCCGACATATTCTTGATTGACCCAACAACCGATTCTTCATTGGTTGATTCTCATGATTTTTCTCAACTTCGCGAGTTTCTTTCCGACCGTGAGTGGATACTCCACGCAGCTACTCAGGACATACCTTGCCTCGAAGAGCTCGGCTTACACCCCAAAGCAATTTTCGATACAGAGCTAGCGGGAAGGCTGACTGGCCAACCACGGGTCGGTCTCGGTTCCTTGGTTGAATCACTGCTGCAAATCGGTCTTGCCAAAGAGCACTCGGCCGCAGATTGGAGCACCAGGCCGTTACCCGAGAGTTGGTTGAACTATGCAGCACTCGATGTTGAGCTACTGCATGAACTTCGAACAAGCCTGCAACAGCTGCTTGAAGCTCAAGGTAAATCCGAATGGGCTAACCAGGAGTTTGAAAACCTGCTTTCATTCAAGCCAAAGCCAACGAAACAAGATCGCTGGCGCGGAATATCCGGTCTTTCAAAAGTTTCTGATCAGCTGACTTTGGAGGTAGCAAGGCAACTTTGGCTGGCACGTGAAGAGCTCGCTATCAAGCTGGACGTGTCTCCCGGAAGGTTGATTCCTGACGCTTCGATCTTGGCGGTCTCCATTGCTAAACCAAGGACTAGACCAGAGCTAGCTTCGCTTCGAAGCTTTAATGGCCGGGCCTCGAGAAGCTACCTGGATCTTTGGTGGGAAGCGCTGCAATCAGCGCTCAAGGCAACGGTTCTACCGCCTGTTAGAGCAGAGAGAACAGAAGGTATTCCAAATCACCGCAACTGGGCAGCCAAGTATCCAGAAGCTGATCGACGTTTGCGTCATGCTAAGAATGCGTTGACTCTAATTAGCGAGAAAGCAAATGTCCCTTTAGAGAACCTTCTTACTCCAGATTTCTTAAGGCAGATTTGTTTTGCGCCTCCAGAACCAGCAACGCCTGAGAGCGTGAGTCAGACTCTGACGGGATTTGGTGCAAGAAGGTGGCAGGTTGATCTAACCGCTGATGCGATTACGGATTCAATTACTCGGCTAGACGAGCCTGATCAGAAACCACAGAGTCCTCAGGAATAGCTCTAGCGTGTGGGACACGTGCTCCAAGAACTTGGGCAACAATCTCGCGGGATATGTCCTGGGCGTTTAAGCCAACGCGATCTAGAATTTCATCTCTGGAAGCGTGCTCCAGGAACTCATCCGGTAATCCGATTTCACTAAGTGCGGTATCAACTTGAGCCGCGCGTAGGTCCTGACGAACTCGGGTTCCAATTCCACCAACTCGAATTCCATCCTCGATTGTCACAACTAACCTGTGCTTGCTTGCAAGTGAAACAACAGATTCAGGAACTGGAATGACCCAACGAGGATCAATTACCGTCGCGCCGATTCCCTGATCGGCAAGCATCTTGGCTACCTGTAGTCCCATGTGAGCCATAGAACCAACGGTCAGAATTAGAACGTCCTTTGCAGGGCTCTCCATGAGCACGTCGACGCCGTCAGCTAGTCGCCTAACGGCCTCTATCTCGGAAGAAACAGAGCCCTTCGGGAATCTGATAACAGTCGGCGCATCGGATACCTCGATAGCTTCATTCAGTTCCTCGACAAGTCGTTTTCCATCTCGAGGTGAAGCAATTCTGATTCCCGGCACAATTTGTAGCATGGCCAGATCCCACATTCCGTGATGGCTAGCGCCATCGGGTCCTGTAACACCGGCGCGGTCAAGTACGAAGGTGACCCCTGCTTTGTGAAGAGCAACGTCCATCAAGACCTGGTCAAATGCGCGACCCATAAAAGTCGCATACACGGCAACAACTGGATGCAGTCCACCAAAGGCCATACCGGCCGCTGAAGTCACGGCGTGCTGCTCGGCGATTCCAACATCGAACACTCGCTCTGGGAACTTATCGGCAAATTTGTGTAGCCCAACCGGAATAAGCATTGCTGCAGTTATGCCAATTACATTTGGTTTGTTCTTGGCAATCTCGACCATTTCATCGGCGAAGACACCAGTCCAGCTCTGCTTGCCAGAATCTCCAACGGCCTTACCGGTATCTGGATCAATTTGACCAACTGCGTGGAATTGATCCGCCTCATCGCTGACGGCTGGTTCGTAACCCTTACCTTTTTGGGTAATGGCGTGAACGATAACTGGATTGGCATATTTCTTTGCCTGCTTGAGGGCCTCTTCCATAGCGTTCATGTCGTGACCATTTACTGGCCCGATGTACTTCAAATCTAGATTTGGAAAGATTCCTTTTGGTGCAAATGTTCCAAGAAGACCTTTAGCTGCGCCACGCAAAGTGGAGTAAGCCATTTTTCCTGGCATGCCGAATTTGTAAAACACCTTACGGCTGAGTCTGTATAGCCTGCGATAGATGCGCTCGGTTCGGATTCCATTTAGGTACCTCGCCAAACCACCAATAGTTGGAGCGTAGGATCTACCGTTGTCGTTAACAACAATCACAAGCTTGCGGTCGTTATCATCGCTGATGTTATTCAGAGCTTCCCAGGTCATTCCTCCGGTAAGTGCGCCATCTCCAACAACCACGATCACGCACCGGTCATCTTGCTTGGTTAGGCGATAGGCCTTGGCGATTCCATCACCCCAGGAGATTGAAGAAGAAGCATGTGAGCTCTCGACGATGTCATGAACCGACTCAGAGCGTTGCGGGTAGCCAGCAAGGCCTTCCTTAGAACGCAAGTTGTCAAAGTTTTTTCTTCCAGTAAGCAGCTTGTGAACATATGACTGGTGGCCGGTATCAAAGATGATGCTGTCTTTGGGAGAATCAAAAACACGATGAATGGCCAACGTTGTTTCAACTACGCCAAGGTTTGGGCCTAGGTGTCCGCCGGTTTTTGCAACCTTGGATATCAGGAATTCACGAATGTCCTGGGCAAGCTCGATGACCTCAGCGTCTTTTAGACCCTTTAGGTCCTCTGGTCCGTTGACTCTATCTAGGATGCTCATTCGATGGCTAACTTCCTCTATGCCGTTACTAACGATCGAAGCACATACTGCAAGATTCCGCCATGACGGAAATAGTCCGCTTCTCCAGGGGTGTCGATTCGCAAAGTCGCCTCAAACTCAACAGTTTGCTTGCCAGGCTTGGAGTGCTCACTTGGTTTGGCAACAACTTTTAGGGTCTTAGGTGTGAGACCCTCGTTGAGTTTCTCAACACCTGAGATGTCGAAAATCTCCGTTCCATCAAGACCCAAAGAATCAGCCGAGGCTCCCGCTGGGAACTCCAGAGGTAGGACACCCATACCAATTAGGTTGCTACGGTGGATGCGCTCAAAGCTTTGGGTGATTACAGCACGAACACCAAGCAAGCTGGTGCCCTTTGCTGCCCAGTCTCTTGAAGATCCGGAGCCGTACTCTTTGCCACCAAGAATTACTAGCTGTGTACCAGCAGCCTGGTAGTTCTGAGAAGCGTCATAAATAAATGCCTGATCCCCCGCGGCTTTAGTGAAATCTCTCGTGTAACCACCCTCAACATCTTGAAGTAGCTGATTGCGCAAACGAATATTGGCGAATGTTCCACGAATCATTACCTCGTGATTTCCGCGACGAGATCCGTAGCTGTTGAAGTCAACCCGAGATACTCCGTGCTCGGTCAGGTACTTACCGGCAGGTGAATCAGCTTTGATAGAACCAGCTGGGCTGATGTGATCAGTTGTCACAGAGTCACCGAGCTTCGCAAGCACGCGAGCTCCTTGAATATCTGTAACCGGACTGGGCTTCATTTTCATTCCGTCGAAGTAAGGCGGTTTGCGAACATAAGTTGATTTCGGATCCCAAGAGAAAGTGTCGCCAGTTGGAGTGTCAAGAGATTGCCACCTCTTGTCACCATCGAATACACCTGCGTACTGGGTGGTGAACATGTCTGAGTTAATTGACGAATCGATAGTGCTCTGCACTTCTTCTGGTGTTGGCCAAATATCTCTCAAGAAAACATCGTTTCCAGAAGCATCGTCACCAAGAGAGTCTTTTTCGAAATCAAAGTCCATGGTTCCAGCTAACGCGTAAGCGATAACTAATGGCGGTGACGCTAGGTAGTTCATCTTCACATCTGGGTTGATCCGACCTTCAAAGTTTCTGTTTCCTGAAAGCACCGCGGTAACCGCCAAATCATTCTCGTTCACGGCAGCGGAGATTTCCTCGTCAAGCGGTCCTGAGTTTCCAATGCAGGTGGTGCAGCCATAGCCAACTAGCTGGAAACCTAGTGCGTCTAGGTCCTTAGTAAGACCTGCTTTGTCGTAGTAGTCAGTTACGACTTTGGAGCCCGGAGCTAAGGAAGTTTTCACCCAAGGCTTAGCCTTGAGTCCCTTGGCAACAGCTTTTCTAGCAAGTAATCCAGCCGCCATCATTACCGATGGGTTAGAGGTGTTGGTGCAAGAGGTAATTGACGCGATACTGACGTGTCCGTTATCCATCGAGAAGTCTTTTCCAGACACCTTTGCCGGCTTGGAAGCTTTTGAGGAGTAGGTAAGGATGTCTTTTGCGAATTGGTTCTTTGACTTAGACAATTCGATTCGATCCTGTGGCCGCTTAGGTCCTGCAATAGAAGGCACCACTGTTGCAAGATCAAGCTCTAGATACTCGCTGTATCGAGGTTCGATCGAAGGATCGTGCCACAGGCCTTGGGCTTTGCTGTATTGCTCTACGAGATCAATCTCAGCTTGCTTTCTTCCGGTGAAACGAAGGTAATCAAGGGTTACTCCGTCGATTGGGAAAATCGCAACAGTCGAACCAAACTCAGGGCTCATGTTTCCAATAGTTGCTCGGTTTGCTAGTGGAACATAAGCAACACCAGCTCCATAGAACTCAACAAACTTGCCAACAACTCCGTGCTGGCGAAGTTTCTCAGTGATTGTTAACACAACGTCAGTCGCGGTTGCGCCCATTGGAATCTGTCCAGTGAGCTTGAAACCTACAACTTTAGGAATCAGCATGGAAACTGGCTGGCCAAGCATCGCTGCCTCGGCTTCGATGCCTCCAACACCCCAACCCAAAACTCCAAGGCCGTTTACCATTGTGGTGTGAGAGTCGGTTCCGACGCAGGAATCTGGGTAGGCAAGTAGTTGGCCGCCAACATTTCTGGTCATGACAGTTCGAGCTAGGTACTCAATGTTGACCTGATGCACGATTCCGGTTCCAGGAGGCACCACTTTGAAATCGTCGAAGGCCATTTGACCCCAGCGAAGGAATTGGTAACGCTCAGCGTTGCGCTGGTACTCAAATTCAACGTTTTTTTCAAATGCGTCCTTGGATCCCGCGACATCGATAACTACCGAGTGATCGATAACCAACTCGGCAGGAGCTAGCGGATTGATTCTCTTCGGGTCTCCCCCGAGATCCACCATGGCCTCACGCATCGTTGCGAGGTCCACAACACAGGGCACACCAGTGAAGTCCTGCATGATTACTCGTGCCGGGGTGAACTGAATCTCAGTGTCAGGCTCCGCATTTGGGTCCCAGTCCACGATTGATTGGATATGAGAAAGGGTTACGTTTGTACCGTCTTCGGTTCTTAGAAGGTTCTCAAGAAGGATCTTTAGGCTGTATGGCAAAGTCTTGGCATCAAGCTTGCTGATATCAAAGATTCGATAAGACTCGTTGCCTACCTTAAGCTCGCGCGCTACGCCGAAACTGTCAATCTTGGACATCTATAACTCCTACATTTTTGAGCAAATCAGCTCCGGCTATCAAATTTACCACTTACCTGGTTCGAAGCACCGTGGCTCGAAGTATTAGCCAGGTCACAAGAATAACTAGCGCATAAAGCGGTGGCCCCATGGCAACACGGGCTGTAGCCAACAATTCAGCACTCCCGGCCAAATACAGCGGAACCTGAACAGCAAGACGAAGGCTGAAGAAACCCACCCACATCGCTGTTAATAGCGAGTAAATTGTTACCCTCTTGCGGTCCTTGCGCCAGCTCGTGGCATTGCCACGAAGAACCTCAACCAGAACACCGATAATTGGCCAGCGAACCAAAATAGAAATCGATAGCACGCTGCCGTAAACAGCATTGGTTATGAATCCTGGGACAAAGTAATCAACTGCTTCTCCACCTTCGCGAAGAGCCAGCCAAGCAGCAAACCCAACAGCTACCGCACCGATCAAGGCACTACTGGCAGACTTGCGAGTGATTAAGCGATAAACAATAAACAACGCCGACGCTGACGCTGCCAAGGAAACCGAAACAATTGCTTGTCCTGTTAGCGCAAAACTGATTCCAAACAGCAGGCTTGGAATAATCGTCTCTGCTATTCCTAACTTCCCACCCATTCCTTCAAGAAGTGACTTGCTGTCCAGGCTTAGTTTTCCATCTACCGAATTAACCCCAAGTTTTTTGGCCGCCGAATCTCTAAACTTCTCGTCGGTCATTTGCTAACGCTTTTTTGAGCGCCTGAAGGCGCAACTATTTCCAGAAGTTCCTTTGGCGGCATTGGCGAGCTACCTCGAACAACAACTGCAGATCTAAAGATTTCAATAATGTGCGACATCGAGAGAGTGTCACCAAGAGCAAGACCGTTAATAACTCCTCGCAAGAACCATTTGGGTCCATCCACGCCAATAAATTTTGCCAGCCTGGTGCCGCCATCACTGGTGGGAATCTGTGCGTTTAGTTCTGGCCCTAACGGCCCAACCACGCTCTCAGTTTTGCCCCCCTGTGCCAAAATTGATTGCTCTAAGGACGAACGAATCTCGTGCCACACCCCTTCAGCTACGGGGGCGCTAAATGCTTGCAGCTGCAAAGTGGAGCCTCTGTGTTCAACGGTCAAAGCAACTATTTTGTTGGTTGATGATTCCACCTCGAGCTTGTAAGTGACATCGTCTCGCATTGGCAGTTGAATGGCACCAAAATCAATGGTGGGCCGAACTTGGACCAACTCGGTAACGTCGAAGGGGCCGCTACTTAGCCGATCAATAGGTTGGGATTTTGCTTTGCCGTAGTTGTCCATCTACTTATTTCCCGTCGATCCAAAGCCAGCTTGACCCCGGTCAGAATCAGGAAGTTGGTCAACAGCGATGAAGTTTGCTTGCTCAACGCTTTGAATCAAGAGCTGCGCAATTCTGTCGCCAACTTCAATCTCGAATTTCTCGGTGGACGAGTTATAGAGCGTAACCATGATTTCGCCACGATAGCCGGCATCAATGGTGCCAGGGGAATTCAAAACAGTAATTCCATTCTTTAGCGCCAGGCCCGAGCGTGGGTGCACCAAACCAACAAAGCCAGCGGGTAAGGCAATCGAAACTCCGGTTGGAACTAGTTCACGAGCTCCCGGGCCAATCGCGATCTTCTTAGTAGAACGAAGATCGGCTCCGGCGTCACCGGCTTTGGCGTAGCGAGGCTCGAATCCAGGCGATGCCATTACTAATACGGGTACGTGAGTCATAGATTCCCAGCGTAATCTATTGAGTGTGAGTGAACCAGGCAAGACCAAGTCCCCGCTATACAAGGAGCGGGTTCTGCCAAATTTCGGGACCTTTGCCGCCATTTTTGCCTTGCTGCCATCTATAGCAATAATTTCTGAACCCTTCGATATAAGAATTGGGTTGGTAATTGGAGTTTTAGTCGTGATAACTATTTGGATCCTCCTTATATTGCGGGCCCCGAAAATTGAGCTTTCACAGCTGGAACTAAAGGTAGGCAGAGTTGCGATCTCGAGGAACTTGATTGGTGAAGCCGAAATAATCTCCAAGGACCGAATCTTCTTGGAGCGCGGGCCAAAACTGGATCCGGGAGCTCACAAGGTTTTTCAAGGCTCGGTGAAATCGGCAATAAAGCTTCAAATTACGGACCCAGAAGATCCAACACCTTATTGGCTGATCTCCACCAGAAAACCCGAAAAACTGGCTGAACATCTAAAAAAGAGCTAGGAATCACACTCAGAGCAAATTGGACCATTCTTGGTCTTCCGGGCAACCAACGAGCGGTGCTTGACAATAAAGCAGTTGGAGCAGGTGAACTCGTCATCCTGCGGCGGCAAAACGACCACGTCTAGGTCCTCGGAAACTACATCCGGGATTGAGAAAGAGTCACCAGCGTCAATATCCTCGGTGTCCGAGGCTGTCTTGGCAGGGCCGCGCTCTTTTATAGCTTCGAGAGACTCGGTGTCGTCGTCAGCTTTTCTAGGAGCGTCGTAGTCGGTAGCCATGGGTGGCCCTTTCGTTTGTTCTTTAGGCGCTAGTAGTGTCTAACAAATACCCCCCAATAGCAAACTGACACAGCGTGAATTTCCTTAGAAAATGCCGTGTTTTTGCGCTCAGTCATGAAGCTTGCTGGCAAACTCATAGGCAGGAGATAACCCGACATGAAAGACATCAAGTTTTTAGGTTCAGATGGTGACTTTCTATTGCTGGAAGACTCCGAGGGCCAAAGGTTTCGCTTACTGCTGGATCAGTCCGTAAGAAGTGCGATTAGAAACGAAGCCCCGCGAATGCTCGATGAGCCTCGGTTGAGCCCAAGGGAAATCCAAGAAGAAATAAGGGTTGGCCGAAGCATTGAGGAAATTGTCCAAGCCAGCGGCGCTCCAGTTGACTATGTAATGAAATTCGCTCAACCTGTCCTAGATGAGCTAAATCACGCAGTTTTGAACGCCTTGACTGTTCGGCTTGAGGTTCCTGGGGACCGCTTCAATAACCCAGCCACCAGAGAGTTTGGCGAAATCATCAAGGCACGACTTGCTGCCAGTGGCGCGGGAATCGAAAAGTGGTCAGCCATGAAAGCCCCCGCGCATGGCTTCTTCATCTATTGCGAGTTTGAGCTTGAGGGCAAGCAAAACAAAGCGACATGGCTCTATGACCCGAAGCGGTTGGCGCTAATTCCCGAAAACGCATCCGCCATGTCTTTATCCTCCGGTGACAAAATTGCCGCACCTGCTCCAAGGTTGCGTCCTGTGAGCACTCCGATATCCGATTTCACATCAAATCTCGCCGACACCGTAGAAATTGTCCGAGAACCTCCTAAGCCAGCGAGCCAGTTCACTTCACCAACTCCGACCGCGGCTCCAATTTCCGATACGGCAGATCTTTTGGAGGCACTTCGGAAAAAGCGCAACGAGCGAGAGCTTCTAGAAGACCAGGAAGAAACTCCGCACACCGAATTCTTGTCAGTGGTACCTGACCTTGATGAGCAGCCAGGGTTCGCTGACGAAGACATCAGTCAGGAACCAGAAATTGTTGTAGCGGAGAATCCTCCCGCACCTAAAAAAGGTAGGGCGTCTATTCCTAGCTGGGACGAAATCGTCTTTGGAACAAAAACCGAAGACTAAAAAACGATAAGCGGAACTTCCCACTCGGCCTGAGTCATACCTCCGTGCTGTCCGATCATCAACAACGATCTAGCTTTTGCAAACTCTCGGTGGTAGGCCACTCTATCCGCCTTAGGAAGCAGCAGCAGATCCGGAGCCACGCGTTTGGCTTGCTCAGACAAGTTCAATAGCCAACCAGCGGCTACCAAGTCAGCAATCGTCACAACGTCGCAAATGTTTCCGATTGCTTTGGCGATTTCAACAAGTTTGGTAGCTAAGTTCGTGCCCTCTTGAAAATAGAGAAAGCTAACGCGTGGGTCTCCCCCTATCTGCTCCAGATCACTAAAACATTCATACTCATCGAGGTAAATGTGCCTTGCTGGTTCAACATCAATTACCCCATGATCTGCGGTGAGAATAACTCCAGCACTTGAAGGTATTGATCGAGCAAACTTAACCAATTCGGCATCCAACTCTTCAATTACGTTTAGCCACTGCTTTGAGTCAGAACCATAGCGATGCGCGAACTTATCGAGTTCGGGTAAGTATAGATACGTCAAGCTGTTGGGAACACTAAGTGCCTTTTTTGCAGCCGTGAAACGGTCTTGAAAACTTAGGGCTGGAATGTAGTTAGCTTTTGGCATAGTGGCCATGGTGAACCCAGACTTGTCATACTCGGAAGGGCCAATGGTTGATATCACCACCCCATTTTTTGCAGCTCGCTCAGAGATTGTCTCAAGGTCTTGATACTCGCGTGGATCAAGACCCGAACCAAGATCGTTTAGAAAGTTGATGTTCCGACTTTTAGCGCGGTCATAAACTCGGTGTCCGAGCACAGCGTGGCTGCCATTAGCTGCACCTGTTGCAAGTGATGTAAGGCTGGAACTAGTTGTTGCAGGAAACCCGGAGAACAAAGACTTAGCTGACAAGAGCTTTTGATTGAGGAATCCTGCGTGGCCGGCAGCGCTTCTAATGTTTGCGGTGCCAAGACCATCTACCAGAATCACCAGGTAACTCTTCTTCTGAGCGAGCTTTAGCGGATTATCGGATGAGCTGAGCGCGAGATAAGCGCTTAGGTAGGCGTCGGAAAGCCTCCCGAGTGATTTGGGAACAGAAGGTAGCATCGAAGCTAAGTTTGCCACAGCAACAGGAAGACCATGGCCAAAGATCCCATTGAAGTAGTACCAGAGCGTATCTTCGACATCGACCTATCTAAGGAGATGCAGGATTCTTTTCTTGAGTATTCGTATTCCGTTATCTACTCAAGAGCGCTGCCCGACGCCAGGGATGGGCTAAAGCCGGTTCACCGCCGCATCGTTTACCAAATGGGTGAGATGGGTCTTCGCCCAGACAAGGGGCACGTCAAATCTGCTCGAGTTACCGGCGAGGTAATGGGTAAGCTCCATCCTCACGGTGACAGTGCTATTTACGATGCACTAGTTCGAATGGCGCAGCCGTTCTCTCTGCGCGCACCGTTAATTGACGGCCACGGAAACTTCGGAAGCTTGGACGATGGGCCGGCAGCCGCCAGATATACCGAGGTGAGGCTTTCAGCTGCCGCGCTAATGATGAACGAGGGGTTGAACGAGGATGTCGTTGACTTCAAGCCCAACTATGACGCTCAGCTTTCAGAACCAGAAGTTTTACCCGCTGCTTTTCCAAACCTTTTGGTCAACGGTGCATCTGGAATTGCCGTAGGTATGGCAACAAACATGCCCCCTCACAACATGCGTGAAGTAATCAAAGCGGCAATTCACCTTCTGAAGAACCCAAAGAGCACGCTCCAGGATCTAATGAAGATCGTTCCTGCGCCAGATTTTCCAAACGGTGGAATCATCATCGCCGGAGAGGGAATCGCCGAAGCCTACGAAACCGGTCGCGGCTCATTCAAGACGCGGGCTCGAGTTGCGGTTGAGAGCGTTGCTCCAAGAAGGATGGGGTTGGTTGTAACCGAACTTCCTTACCTGATTGGCCCAGAAAAAGTCATTGAGAAGATCAAAGAAGGTGTCAACAGCAAGAAATTGCAGGGCATTTCAGACGTAATCGACTTGACCGATCGAAGCAACGGACTCAAGCTAATTATTGAACTAAAAACTGGCTTTGACCCCCAAGTTGTTCTTGATCTTCTCTTCCGCTACACCCCTATGGAAGACAGCTTCGGAATCAACAACGTTGCTCTCGTTGATGGGCAACCGCAAACCCTTGGGCTTCGAGACCTGTTGGGTGTGTATCTAGCTCACCGAGTGGTTGTCACCAAACGTCGCAGTCAAAACCGCTTGGGTAAGCGTCAGGCGAGACTGCACCTAGTCGAGGGAATGCTCCTTGCAATTGTTGCAATCGACGAGGTCATCAAGATCATCAGGGCTTCGGAAGAGGTTCAAGAAGCTAAAACAAAGCTCATGAAGAAATTCAAGCTCTCTGACATTCAAGCTGAATACATTTTGGAGCTTCGACTAAGAAGGCTCACTAAGTTCTCGAAGCTAGAACTAGACAACGAGAAAAAGCAGCTCAAGAAGGAAATCGAAGAACTTGAGAAGATTCTTTCTTCCGACAAGATCTTGAAAGAACTAGTTGCCACAGAGTTGCAAGAAGTGGCCGACAACTACGGTGATGACCGCAGGACATCAATCCAAGCCGAAGAAACAACTGCACCGGTCTCAAGTGGCAAAGAGCAAGTCTCAGCACAATTAACCGACTCCCCCACAGCCATCACCCTTACTTCAAATGGGCGCGTGTTCCGATCTGAGTCAGCCGAACCCCCAGCTTCAAGAAAAGTTGGCTATCGGAACTGGTTCTCATCGACTACGAGATCAGATGTTGTATTCATAACAGATTTAGGTCGAATGCTCAGAATTCACATCGGGGACATCCCGTTCGGTGACTACGGTGCTCAAAACCCCGGTCCACTTGCCGCCGAGTTTCTTGGCCTGGGTAAGAAGGAGAAAGTTGTTGCCGTTATTCCGGTGGACGAAAAGAGCATCGTCGCTCTTGGAACGAAAAACGGGACAGTTAAGCGAGTGCTTCCAGACTTCCCACAAAAATCTGACTTTGAGTGCATAAACCTCAAAGCTGGAGACAAAGTTGTGGGGGCTGCGCTTTCGGAAGAAAATGATGAGCTAGTTTTTATAACCCAAGACGCGCAACTGCTTCGATTTGATGCCAAGACCGTTCGCCCTCAGGGTAGAAATGGAGCCGGAATGGCTGGAATCAAGACCGAATCCGAAGTTGTCTTCTTTGGGGTCTTGAAAGCAAAAACAAAGAACATCGTGCTCACAATTGCAAACAGTTCAAAAGCACTTCCCGGCACTGATCCCGGAGCACTAAAAGTAAGCAAGATTGACGAATTCCCGAAGAAAGGCCGAGCCACCGGAGGCATGAGGGCTCATAAGTTCACCAAGGCTAGAGACCAGATCGCTTTGGCTTATGCGGGGCCAGAAAGTTTCCAATTACTAGATGCCAAAGGTAAGGCAATCGGTATTGAGTACGAGATCCAGAAGCGCGACACATCAGGAGATGTAGCTCCTGCAATTAGTTTTATCGGCTTAGCCTAAGCGTCGATTCGTTCGCGCTCGAGCGTATCCGCTGAGTCGATAATGAAGTCTCTTCTTGGACCGACTTCGTTACCCATCAATAGCTCGAACATCTTTTCTGCGGCCGCAGCGTCTTTTACGGTGACTCTTCTAAGCGCGCGCTTTGATCGGTCCATGGTTGTCTCGGCTAACTGCTCCGCGTCCATCTCTCCCAATCCTTTGTAGCGCTGAATTGGCTCTTGGTAACTTTTTTTCGAAGTCTTTAGCTTGGCAAGTAACTTCTCAAGCTCTGCTTGCGAATAGGTGTAGATGTGTTCATTGGCTTTAGAACCGGCATTAATAACCGTCACTCGATGAAGCGGTGGGACTGCTGCATAAACTCGCCCGGCTTCCACCAGTGGTCTCATGTATCTAAAGAAGAGTGTTAGTAGCAAGGTTCTAATGTGCGCACCATCAACATCAGCATCGCTCATCAAAATCACTTTGCCGTAGCGCGCCGAAGGCAGCTCAAAGCTACGTCCAGAACCTGCACCCAGTACCTGAATGATTGAGGCGCATTCTGTGTTTGAAAGCATGTCCGCTACCGAAGCTTTTTGGACATTAAGGATCTTTCCACGAATAGGTAAAAGGGCTTGGTATTCGCTGTTGCGAGCAAGCTTTGCGGTTCCAAGGGCTGAATCTCCCTCGACAATGAACAGTTCTGAAACTTCAGTTTCCGAAGTTCTGCAATCGACTAGTTTGCTTGGTAAAGAAGAGCTCTCGAGGGCATTCTTCCTGCGCTGCGTTTCCTTATGAGTTCGTGCCGACACTCTCGATTTTGTTTCAGCAACAATCTTTTCCAAAACCAAAGCAGACTGGGTCTTGTCATCACGTTTACCCGATGAGAATCTCTCGTTTAGCCTCTTGGCAACAATTGCGGCGACAATGTTTTTTACTGCCGGGGTACCAAGAATCTCCTTGGTCTGTCCTTCGAACTGTGGTTCTGCAAGGCGGACGGCAACAACAGCCGTGAGGCCTGCCAGTATGTCTTCTTTTTCAACCTTGTCGTTTCCAAGCTTTAGCTTTCTAGAATTTGCTTCGATTTCAGCGCGAATAGCTTTTACTGCCCCCTGCTCGAATCCAGTTACGTGGGTTCCGCCCTTAGGTGTTGCAATTACGTTCACAAAGGATCGGAAGCTGGTTTCGTAGCCTGTTCCCCAGCGAAGAGCTATGTCCACCTCGCACTTTCTAGTGACTTCGGTGGAAACCATGTTGCCTTTTTTGTCTAGGACTGGAACGGTCTCGGTGAACTCGGTTTCTCCCCTGAGTCTCCAAATAGCCGTAAGGGCAGCATCTGGTGCAAGGTAGTCAACGAACTCGGAAATACCGCCATCAAATTTGAATTGCTGCTTGGTGGGCTTCCCGGTTCTTTTGTCCACGACGGAGATAACTAATCCAGGAACCAAGAAGGCGGTCTGCCTTGCTCTGTCTTCAAGGTCTTTGAGATCGAACGCGGTCTCTTTTACGAAAATCTGAGGGTCTGGCCAGTACCTGACCCTGGTGCCGGTTTTGTTCTTGGCAACTTTGCCAAGAATCTTAAGTTCGCTTTTCTTAGCGAATGCCTTAAACGGGCTTTGCGGAGAAATGGATTTCTTGTCGTCGAAAACCCCTGGTTCTCCGCGATGGAACGACATGGCGTAGGTTTGACCGTTTCGATCAACTTCAACATCCAATCGCTCGGACAAAGCGTTGACAACAGAAGCACCAACACCGTGCAAGCCACCGGAGGCTGCATAGGATCCGCTGCCAAATTTTCCACCAGCGTGCAGTTTGGTGAAAACAACCTCGACACCAGACAGTCCCGTTTTTGGCTCAATATCAACAGGCACACCGCGGCCGTCATCTTCTACGGTCACGCTGCCGTCTTTATTGAGTTCTATAGTGACGTGCTTGCCGTGACCGGCTAGCGCCTCATCCACGCTGTTATCGATGATCTCCCAGAGGCAGTGCATCAATCCGCGGCCATCGGTTGAACCGATGTACATACCAGGGCGCTTCCGAACGGCCTCTAGTCCTTCAAGGACGGAGAGGTGTCTAGCTGAATAGTCTTCGGTTGCCACTCTGAAATGCTAATCTCGGCCAAGCCCTAGAGCGCATCCAAACACCCGAAGTCGGGAAATAACTTCGCAGTTAGCGAAATATGGGTCAATTTGAACGAAAGCAAGTGATTGGTGTGCTCAAATAGGAGCCAGAAGGGAAACAAAACATATGCAGCCATTAGAAACACAGGACCAGAACCCAAGTGAAGTGCTAAGTGCAGCTGACCGCTGCGACGTCTGCGGAGCTCAGGCTTACATTCGTGCGTCACTGGCTACTGGTGAGCTGCTATTTTGTGCCCATCACGGAAACGCCAACAAGGCGAAGCTAGAGCCAATTGCAAAAGGCTGGCTAGACGAAACCGCCAGACTGCTTAGCAAGTAATTTCTAAAGACTTGAGCTACTGCTCCAAATAGTCTCGAAGCATCTGCGATCTAGAAGGATGCCTCAGCTTGGACATTGTTTTCGACTCAATTTGCCTAATGCGCTCACGGGTCACACCAAACTCTTCGCCAATTTGATCTAGAGTCTTTTGAACTCCGTCGCCCAAACCAAACCTGCTCTTGATTACCCCAGCCTCGCGCGGGTGCAGTGAACCAAGTATTCGTTCCAGCTCTCGCTGCAGCATTGTGAAGCCAACAGCATCCGCTGGAACCACGGCTTCGGTGTCTTCAATCAGGTCACCAAACTCGCTGTCACCGTCTTCACCAAGTGGTGTGGAAAGGGAAATAGGTTCGCGCCCATACTTTTGAACCTCGACGACCTTTTCAGGTGTCATGTCTAGCTCTCTAGCTAGCTCTTCTGGCGTTGGTTCGCGTCCAAGATCTTGAAGCAGCTGTCTTTGCACTCTGGCTAACTTGTTAATAACTTCAACCATGTGAACCGGGATACGAATCGTTCTTGCCTGGTCAGCCATAGCCCTAGTAATTGCCTGGCGAATCCACCAAGTTGCATAGGTAGAGAATTTGTAACCCTTGGTGTAATCGAACTTCTCCACCGCACGGATAAGACCGAGGTTTCCTTCTTGAATCAAATCCAAAAATTGCATTCCGCGACCGGTGTAACGCTTGGCGAGAGAAACAACGAGTCTGAGGTTTGCTTCCAAAAGATGGCTCTTTGCTTTCTGTCCGTCTTTTACCACCCAACGCAGATCGCGCTCCAGATCTTTAGAAAGCTGACGTTTCCCAGCAAGCTTCTCTTCTGCAAACAATCCAGCTTCAATCCTCTTTGCGAGCTCAACCTCAAGTTCGGCATTTAGAAGAGCTACTTTACCGATTTGCTTTAGGTAGTCCTTCACGGGGTCGGCTGTTGCACCTGTAATGGTGGTTGTCTGAGCCGGAATGTCATCGTCTTCGTTGTTCTTTAAAACAAATCCGCCACCTGGAACAACTACTTCTTCGACTTCTTCAACCGCTAAGTCAATTTCGACCGCAGTAATGTCAACCGCTTCTGCTACATCGGCGACAATGTCCTCCACAGACTCCAGGACGTCGACATCAACATCGTCTAACTCATCTTCGGGAAGGTCGGATATTTTGGACTTTCCTGGCTTGGTTTTTAAATCAGACTTTTTAACCTTCGCTGCCGGTCCGGTAGAACCCGCTTTAGACTTTGCTGCTGGCTTCACAGGAGCAGGCTTAGCAACTTTCTTAGAGGCAGGTTTAGCAGGCTTTGCGCTCTTTGCTGGAGCCGTCTTTACAGAAGTCTTAGGCTTCGGAGTCTTGGGGGCTGCCTTAGTTGCGCCGGCAGCTTTCTTGGTCTTCGGGTCGGCCTTCAAGGAGGCTTTGGGGGAAGCCTTCTTTGTAGCTACTGTCGCCTTTGCCAATCTAACCTCTCGCTGATGCCTTGATTTCGGGAATTACTAAGACCCATGTCAAGTCGAAAAGTTGCTTCGACGACTGGGTCTTCTCCAATTATGGCACCTATTTACAGCAGTTCTCGTAAACGGCACCTTGGAAGATCTAGAACCCTGGTTTGGCTTCAACTATTCCTGATCTAGCCTTGGATACATGCCATTAGCGATAGTCACAGGGGCCAATACTGGGCTTGGATTCGAAACCGCAGTTGCCCTAGCCTCAAAGGGTTTCAAGGTTCTAATCACGAGTCGAAGCGCTCTCAAAGGTAATGCGGCGGTTTCAAGAATCACTGATGCCAACCCAATGGCCAAGGTTTCAATGATGGAGCTTGATCTGGCATCGATGGAATCAATCAACAAGTTTGTTTCTGCCTATCGCGCCAACTATGGCTCCTGGGATGTGCTGGTAAACAATGCTGGCGCCAAGATTCTTTCTAACTACGCCGAAACGGATTTCGGAGTCGAGTACCACTACGGCGTAAACGCGGTAGGTCACTTTGCTCTTACTATGGAGCTACTAAAACATCGTGCAGGTAATTCTCGAGTGGTGTCCGTTGCTTCGATTATCGCTCGATTCGCACCTAGCAAACTTGGACCCGCGGGTTCCAAGCAGAACTACCAAGCTGGGATGAGCTACAGCGCAAGCAAACTTGCAAACCTTGCCTTCGCAATAGAGCTCGAGATCCTTCTTGGTTCAGACAGTTTTTCCTCGTTAGCTGCTCACCCAGGTTTTGCAAGAGCAGAACCCTACGGGCCAATGGCAACTAGATTCTTTGAGTCGTTTCTTGCCCAGTCGGCAAAAGCTGGTGCAAGACCGATTGTTGAGGCTGCCACTAACAAAAACATCCCGGGTGGATCATACCTCGGTCCAAAATATTTGGAGCTTTGGGGAGATACTGCTGCTGCAAAAATTCCAGCGAGGCTAACGCCTAACGAGCTCAGTCAGAATTGGAAAATTCTAGAGAATCTCTCCGGCAAAAAACTAATCGTTTGATTCGTCGGGCTTGTTTCTTTGCCTCGAAGCAAGATAGCCCTCTAGCTCGGCGGCGATTTCTTCCGCATTTGGTAACTTCACTGCAGGTTTTCTAATGGGAGCTCTTGAGGGACCAGTCACTTCGTTTTGGTAACCCTGCTCCAAAGTTGCAATCATTTTCTGCAGTTCTGCGTTCTCTGAAATCTGATCGTTTAGTTTGGTAAGAAACTCTGTGCCGTCGTCTCGAAGGTCATCCGTTGGAAAGACCAGTCCGGTTGAAGACGCAACTAGCTCAAAAGCAGAAACTGCGGCTTGCGGAAAGTCGTTGTCGGCCAAGTAGTGCGGGCACAACAATACGTAGCCAACAATCGGCAGGCCAGTTTTGGCAACCTTGAACTCTAGAAGATGCAAGACGTTGCCAGGAACCTGAGTTTGTGGCTTCCACTCGGAAAGTTGGTTAACAATGTCCATCCGGTTTCCAGAAACCGTAACACCGGTTTCTCTAGTGTGAGGAATTGGGAACGGAATTGAGTGAAGCCAAGTGACATCTTTTACTTGCAGGCGCCTGATTAGCCTTAGAACCGCATCGGTGAATGCATCCCAGCGAAAATCTGGTTCATAGCCATGCAGGAACAAAAAGGGCTGGTTCACTTCGTCATGCACTAGATAAAGCGCCAAACTTGCTGGCTCATAATCTTCGATGTGATCCTTCTCGAAGAACATCACCGGTCGCCTGGATCTGTAATCAAGCAGCTCGTCGTTATCAAAGTGCAAAACCTGAACAGAATCTAGATTTGCAAAAATGTGCTCGGAAAACTGATTCAGTACTCCACCGGCATCAGTGAACCCAGTTAAACCAGCAATCAGGTGCAGGCCAGCAGGAATCTCCTGGTGATCAGGCTCGAAGTGATAGATGGGCTCGGATGACATGATTCAATCCTAAGCACTGGCTCGATTATCATGGTGAACATGACAAAACTTAAGCACGCCATCAGCGAAACTTCTCCAGCAGCCACTAAAGCTACCGCCTATGTAATAGGTGTAAAAGCAGATGGAGCAAAGTCAGCTCTTGCCCACTCCAGCCTTGATGCCAAATTCTTGGCATCCATCAACTTGGAATCCCTTGGTGTAAGTTCGGCGCTGGGCAAAACCACAAAGGTTTCAGGGCCAAGTTCGAGCGTCGTGCTTTTGATTGGGTTAGGCACTTCGAAAGACCTTGACTCTTTTAGGTTTATCGGCGGCGTCGCAGCGCGCGAGCTAGGCGCAGCTGAGCACGTGGTTATCGATGTTCCTCTGAAATCAGCAGCTGAAACCTTGGCTGTTTTTGAAGGCTTCTTGCTTGGCAACTACGATTTTCAGAACTACAAGTCAAAGCCGGTAAAGCGCAGCCTTGCAAAGATAACTATCGTCTCCAAATCAAAGCCCAAGTCTGCGGAACTGTCTGAGATCGAAACTGTTGTTTCCGCGGTGCATGCATGTCGCGACTTGGTCAATCAGCCAGCCAATGATCTATACCCGGAGGTCATGACCCAGCACGCAAAAAAGGCTTCCAAGAATCTTCCGATAAAGATAAAGGTTTGGGAAGAAAAGGATCTTGTCGCCGCAGGCCTTGGAGGAATCCATGCCGTTGGCAAGGGCTCTTCTAGGCCCCCGCGTCTTGTGAAGTTGGAATACAAGCCCGCTGGTGCCAAAGTATCTCTTGCCCTAGTTGGCAAGGGAATCACTTTTGATACCGGAGGTCTTTCTCTAAAGCCTGCCGAGTCTATGGTTGGCATGAAATACGACATGACTGGTGCAGCAGCAGTTATGCAAGCTCTGGTTGCGATTGCAACACTAGGTATAAAGGTAAAAGCCACCGCTTGGCTTTGCCTGGCAGAGAACATGCCTTCTGGGTCAGCAACAAGACCAAACGACATCATCAAGATCCGAAACGGCAAAACCGTTGAGGTTCTAAACACCGATGCCGAAGGCCGCTTAGTTCTCGCAGACGGTTTGTCGATGGCTGTTGAGGAGTCCCCTGATTACTTGATTGACGTGGCGACCCTAACCGGAGCTGCCACCATCGCTTTAGGTAATAGGTATGCCGGTTTGATGGGAGACGAAGCGGCAGTAAAGAAGGTAGAAAAAGCCTCCGAGTCGGTTGGTGAGCTGGTGTGGCACATGCCACTTCCCGAAGAGCTAAGGCCGCTTCTAGATTCCGACATTGCCGACATCGCAAACGTCAAGATCGGAAATAGAGCCGGAGGAATGCTAATCGGAGGTCTGTTTCTGAGGGAGTTTGTTGGCGCTGATCAGGCTAAAAAACCAGCCTGGGCCCACCTCGATATTGCAGGTCCTGCCAACAACGACTCTGCTGCCTACGGCCACACACCCAAAGGTGCTACCGGGGTAACTGTAAGAACTCTGATCCAGCTGGCGCGTGACCTGGCCAACTAGGCAACAGTAGTAAACTCTTCTGGTCCCCATAAGAATCCAACAACTAGGAGAATTCGCCTTGTCTGATAACTCATTCGATGTTGTAATCCTTGGCGGTGGAAGTGGCGGTTACGCAGCCGCTCTTCGCTCAGCGCAGCTAGGCAAGACCGTAGCTCTAATCGAAAAAGACAAGCTTGGCGGAACCTGCCTCCACCGCGGTTGTATTCCGACCAAAGCCCTGCTTCACTCAGCAGAGATCGCAGACAACACCCGTGAGGCTGGCTCCTTTGGCATAAACGCCACCTTCGGGTCAATTGACATGCCAAAAGTCAATGCCTACCGCGACTCAATTGTCGACAAACTTTTCAAGGGGCTTACCGGATTAGTTGGTGCCGGTAAGAACATCACTATGGTTTCCGGTGAAGGTCGACTAACCGGCCCAAAAACTGTAACCGTGAACGGCGATACCTACACCGGAACAAATCTTGTTCTAGCAACTGGCTCATACTCCAAGACCTTGCCGGGACTAGACATTGGTGGCCGAGTCATCACCTCTGACCACGCTCTAAAGCTCAACTTCGTGCCAAAGAGCGTCATCGTTCTTGGCGGAGGCGTTATCGGTGTTGAGTTTGCTTCTATTTGGCGCTCATTCGGTGCTGAAGTAACAATTATCGAAGGCCTGCCTCACCTTGTTCCAAACGAAGAAGAATCCATTTCCAAGGCTCTTGAGCGCGCTTATCGCAAGCGTGGCATCGACTACAAGCTTGGCGTTCGCTTCTCAGGGGTAGAGCAAACCGACACTTCCGTTACCGCAGTTCTAGAAGACGGAACGCGCGTCGAAGCAGAACTAATGCTTGTTGCTGTTGGTCGTGGACCAAACACCGCAGGTTTGGGTTACGAAGAGCAAGGTCTGAAGCTCGATCGTGGCTGGGTAATCACTAATGAGCGCCTGCAAACAAACCTTCCAGGTGTATACGCAGCAGGAGACATTGTTCCTGGCGTACAGCTAGCTCACCGTGGATTCCAGCAGGGCATCTTCATTGCTGAAGATATCGCAGGATTAGCGCCAGCTGTTATCGATGAAGATGGCATCCCTAAGGTCACTTACTGCGAGCCTGAGATCGCATCCGTTGGTCTTTCCGAAGCAAAAGCAAAAGCAAAGTTTGGTGCCGAGAACGTTTCAACTTACGAGTACAACCTCGCCGGAAACGGAAAGTCAAACATCCTTGGAACCGCAGGGTTTATCAAGCTCGTTCGCCAAAACAACGGACCAGTTGTTGGTGTTCATATGATCGGTTCTCGAGTTGGAGAGCAAATTGGTGAAGCGCAGCTAATTGTGAACTGGGAAGCATATCCTGAAGATGTTGCCAGCTTGGTTCACGCTCACCCAACCATGAACGAGGCCATCGGAGAGGCTCACCTAGCCCTTGCCGGTAAGCCACTGCACGCCCACGCTTAGAATTAGAAAATACCCACAAGGAGTTTAGAAAATGAGCGAATCCGTAGTTCTACCAGCCCTCGGTGAATCAGTAACCGAAGGCACAGTAACTAGATGGCTTAAAAAAGTTGGAGACAGCGTAGCTGTTGACGAACCCCTTGTAGAGGTATCAACCGACAAAGTAGACACCGAGATTCCTTCCCCTGTTGCTGGAGTTATTGAGCAGATCTTGGTTCAAGAAGACGAGACAGTCCAAGTTGGCGCAGTGCTAGTAATCATTTCCGGCGGATCCGGTGCCACACCAGCTGCGCCAGTTGCAGCAGCGCCTGTAGCACAAGCACCGGTAGCACCTCCGGTTGCGCCGCCTGCACCCGTGGCTCCCCCAATTGCTCCTCCAGTTGCGCAACCTGCACCAGTTGCACCCCCAGTTGCAGCTCCGGTTTCCACCCCAATGATTTACACACCAGCGGCTCCAGTGACTCCGGTAGTTCCTATTGCCCCAGTAGCGCCTGTGGTAACTGTTACACCAGTTGCAGCACCCGCCGCTGCATCCATGGACGCAGGTTACGTAACTCCGCTTGTTCGTAAACTCGCCCAAGATTCCGGTGTTGACCTAACTCGAGTCGTTGGCACCGGTGTAGGTGGAAGAATTCGCAAGGAAGATGTTTTGTCGGCAACAGCCGGTGCAACACGCGCGATGTCTGCTTCTGCAGCTGCTCACGTTCCAGCACCAGTTAGTGCCCAGCGTGGAACTTCCGAGCCAATGTCAAGACTGAGAAAAGTTCTCGCGGAACGCGCAGTTGCCTCTATGGTTTCCTCGGCCCAACTAACAACTGTTGTTGAGGTTGATGTTTCAAGAATTGCCGAAATGCGTAAGGCAGTTCAGCCAGCGTTCCAGGCGGCAACCGGTACCAAGCTGAACTTCATGCCGTTTTTCTTCCTGGCAGCAGCAGAAGCTCTTAGATCTCACCCGAAGCTAAACGCTTCTATTGAGGGTGAAATGATCAACTACCACCCAACCGAGAACATTAGCTTCGCGGTTGACACTGAGCGTGGTTTGCTAACTCCAGTAATCAGAGACGCTGCGAGCTTGAACCTCGCTCAAATCGCCGTTCAGATCGCAGACCTTGCCTCTAGAACCCGCGAGAACAAACTAAAGCCGGATGAAATGATGGGTGGTACTTTCACCTTGACTAACACTGGTTCACGTGGAGCGCTATTTGATACTCCTGTTGTGTTCTTACCGCAGGTTGCAATTTTGGGAACTGGAATTGTTCAGAAAAGGCCAGTTGCAATCACAACAGCGGATGGCCAAGAATCAATTGCTATTCGTTCGATGGTTTACCTAGCCCTTAGCTACGATCACCGCCTAATTGATGGTGCGGATGCTTCCAGGTTCTTGGTAGATGTAAAGGCAAGACTTGAGTCGGCAAACTTCCAGGCAAACCTAGGAATCTAGCTACTGCCCTAGCTCCAAAATCGCACCAGAACCAGAAGTGTCCACTCGATGGTTTATCGCGCGTTTTCTTCCATCGCTACATTCCGCCACTCCTGTTACCTTGGCTGCTGAACCGATGATGCTCTCAACCAGTACAGTTAGCTCGCCCAGTTCAGTGTTCATGTAAATCTCTTGTCCCACGCTAAGGGTTGGTTGATTTTCTAAAGACTCAGCGAGCCAACTATCAAACTCAGACTTGTTTCCATCAACGATGCAAGAATCCGTAACTGGAAGGACTTCTACTCCCTCGTTTTGTTGTTGACTTTGCTGCTGGCTGCTACTCCAGAAGATCCCGAGGCCAAAGACCAAAATGATAGAGATTAGAGGCAAAGCGAGAAGTTTGAATTCTGGTTTTGCTTTGTTTTCAAGCTCAACAAAGCCGACCCCATCTAGATGCACTTGCTTATTCCGTGAAGTGTTTGCTCTTTCAAAAAGGCTCGCGATTATCTCTCTGTTGCTAACCGTGTCTGCCATTAGTACGGCAGGAGATTTTCCAAGGGTTATCAGGCTTGGAGTCGGAATGAGATGCTCAACTGATTTGTATATTTGAGCCCAACTTGGTCCATAGAAAACATTGGAAACAAGCAGCATTGACTGCCCTAGTGGGTCCTGGACACAGATTGCCTCAACGCCTGGAAGCTGAAGCTTCTTACCGGTTGAGTAACCCAATGCAGTCAGTTTTCTAGCTACTACGGGTCGCATCTCTAAACGCTAGTTCGAGCAGCGAAAGGAGTGAGAGCTTGATTCAAGGTTTGGGATAACTCTTAGACTTATCAAGTGCCCGAATTTCTAGTTGCAGGATTTGAACCTGACTTTGTCGCTTATAACGAGGGCCTTCGGTTGCAGCGTGAGGTGCACAAGGAAGTGGTCGCCCAATCAAGGCCAGACACTGTCATTCTGCTTGAGCACAGCAGCGTATACACAGCGGGCAAAAGAACCGAAGACTCTGAACGACCAGATGATGGCACCGAAGTCATCGAAGTTGACCGTGGCGGAAAGCTCACTTGGCATGGCCCTGGCCAATTGGTTGGCTACCCGATTATGAGACTTCCTGAGCCTTTTGATGTTGTGGGTTACGTGCGTTTTCTCGAGCAAGTACTAATAGATGTCTGTAGCGATTTTGGATTAGCCACTGAGCGCGTGGTAGGCCGCTCGGGAGTTTGGGCTCCAACTGGTGACACTCACTTAAAAGTTGCAGCAATTGGCATCAGAGTCTCCGAACGAGTAGCCATGCATGGCTTTGCCTTGAATTGCTCCAACTCACTAGATGCCTATGATCACATCGTGGCTTGTGGAATTGATGATGCTGGAACCAGCTCAATTACTGAACTAACTGGCACTTTGGTCACCCCGGCTATGGCCGCTGAGCGAGTAAAGCTGCGCCTGACCGACATTGCTAAAGTTGTCCTATGAGCCAGATCGACCAGGGAAAAAAGCCCGCCAAAAAGATGCTTCGAATCGAGGCTCGAAACTCGGCCATTCCCATTGAGCGCAAGCCTGAATGGATTAGAACCGTAGCAAAAATGGGTCCTGAGTATCAGGCCATGCAAAAACTTGTTAAAGCTGAGAATCTAAACACCGTTTGCCAGGAAGCTGGTTGTCCAAACATATACGAATGCTGGGAAGATCGCGAAGCTACTTTCTTGATTGGTGGCTCACAGTGCACCAGACGGTGTGATTTCTGCCAGATCGACACCGGAAAGCCGGTGGCTTTTGATCCAGATGAACCTAGACGAGTTGCAGTATCAGTAAGGCAAATGCAGCTTCGCTATGCCACCGTAACCGGAGTGGCAAGAGATGATCTTCCAGATGAGGGAGCTTGGCTGTACGCCGAGACCATCAAGCAGATACATAAAAAATCACCCGGCACCGGAGTTGAGATTTTAGTTCCTGACTTCTCAGGTAACCCGCTATTGCTAAAGAAGGTTTTTAACGCCAAGCCAGAGGTCTTCGCTCACAACGTAGAAACAGTTCCACGCATTTTCAAGGAGATTCGCCCAGCTTTTAGTTATGAAAGATCGCTTGATGTAATCACTCAAGCCAGAGAATTTGGCCTGGTGACCAAGTCGAACTTGATCCTTGGAATGGGTGAAACCATTGAAGAGATTTCCAAAGCTATGAAAGATCTGCATGATGCAGGAACTGACATCTTGACCATTACTCAGTATTTGCGACCAACCCCTAAGCACCACCCAGTTTCACGCTGGGTAAAGCCGCAGGAGTTTGTTGAGCTCAAGAACGAAGCGGAACAGCTTGGCTTCTTGGGAGTGCTCAGCGGACCACTGGTTAGGTCTTCTTACCGCGCGGGCAGACTTTGGGCTCAATCGATGAACAAAAAGGGGCTTCCAGTTCCAAAGAATCTCCAACACCTAGCAGAAGCTGCAGCAAGAGATGGCTTCTCGCAGGCTGTTGCATAACAAGAAGGAAAAAATGGCAGATAAAAAGCCAAAGGTTAAAAAAGAGCCAGGCAGAATCAAGCAACTTTGGCAGGTTTATAAGTTAACTGCCAAGGCTGATAAGAACTTTGTTCCACTTGGAATACTTTCCTTTGTTGGACCCATGGCAGCTGGAATTGTAATCATCCTGCTGTTTTTTATGGAATCCCCGCTCTCGATATTCCTCTGGTCGGTATCGACCGTGCTGTTCTCAATTCTTTTGGCCCTCGGTGTGCTCTCCAGAAGAGCCGAACGCGCTGCGTTCATGAGAATTTCTGGCCAACCGGGTGCGGTGGCCGCTGTACTTTCTGCGACCCTAAAGCGTGGCTACTCGACAAGTGATATGCCAGTTGCGGTAGACCCTAAATCCCGCGACGCTGTCTATCGAGCTGTTGGGCGAGCTGGCGTTGTTCTAATCGGCGAAGGCAGCTCAGCGCGCCTGAGGCAGATAGTAGAAGACGAAAAACGCAAGGTCTCAAGGGCTATTCCTGGAGTAACCGTGTCCGTGCTTTCGGTAAATGACCAACCAGGTTCAGTTCCGCTGCATGCCTTGACCAAGGCTATTTACAAGCTCAAAAAGACCCTCAGCCGAGCAGAAATCTCTGTTGTCAACAAGCGGCTTGCTGGTCTGGGCCTGAACATCCCGATCCCGAAGGGCATTGACCCTAACCGGATGCGCGCCGGCCGGAGAATGTAGATTTTACATTCCCGAAACATTCCTAAAACAGCTTGAAACATCTAGCTAGCTAAGATTTGTCTATAACCAGTTGATTTGAAGGGATCTCTAATGTTCAAAACCGCCGCAGAAGTAGTCAAATACATCAAAGACAACGACGTAAAGTTTCTAGACGTTCGCTTCACCGATCTGCCTGGTGTGCAGCAGCACTTCAACCTTCCAGCTGCCATGATCGACCAGCAGTTCTTTGTTGACGGTCAACTCTTCGACGGCTCCTCAATTAGGGGTTTTGCCTCCATCCATGAATCAGACATGCAGCTAATCCCCGATGTAACTACTGCATATTTGGATGCCTTCCGAGTTGAGAAGACACTGAACATGATCTTTGATATTTACAACCCAAGAACTGGTGAAATCTATGGCCGCGACCCAAGACAGGTCGCTAAGAAAGCACAGGCCTACCTATCAACTACCGGTATTGCAGACACTGCGTTCTTTGCTCCAGAAGCAGAATTTTTCATCTTCGATGACGTTCGTTACGAAGTAAAAGCAAACACCGCCTACCACTTCATCGATAGCTCCGAGGCTGCTTGGAACTCCGGTCGTGAAGAGTCCGGTGGAAACTTGGCCAACAAGACTCCTTACAAGGGTGGTTACTTCCCAGTTTCTCCGGTAGATCAGCATGCGGACATTCGTGACCAGATCGTACTTGAGCTAGAAGCTGCCGGATTGTCAGTTGAGCGAAGCCACCATGAAGTTGGCACCGCAGGTCAGGGTGAAATCAACTACCGCTTTGACACCCTTCTTCACGCCGGCGATGACATCTTGAAGTTCAAGTACATTGTGAAAAACGTTGCACACTCATTTGGCAAGACTGCAACCTTTATGCCAAAGCCACTATTTGGCGACAACGGTTCAGGTATGCACGTTCACCAGTCGCTGTGGAAAGATGGCAAGCCACTGTTCTACGACGAGAGTGGCTACGGCGGACTAAGCGATATGGCCCGCTGGTACATCGGTGGAATCCTAAAGCACGCACCAAGCTTGCTTGCATTCACCAACCCGAGCGTTAACTCCTACCACCGCCTAGTGCCTGGTTTCGAAGCTCCGGTGAACCTTGTTTACTCCGCTGGAAACAGATCAGCCGCCATTCGTATTCCAATGACTGGAACTAACCCGAAAGCTAAGCGCATCGAGTTCCGCGCGCCAGATGCTTCCTCAAACCCTTACCTTGCCTTCGCAGCGATGCTTATGGCCGGTCTTGATGGCATCAAGAACCGTATCGAGCCACACGAGCCAGTGGACAAAGACCTTTACGAATTGCCACCAGAAGAGGCAAAGCTGATCCCACAGGTTCCAGGAACCCTGGAAGAGGTTCTGCAGGCGCTAGAGGCAGATCACGACTACTTACTTGCAGGTGATGTGTTTACCAAGGATCTAATCGAAACTTGGATTTCTTACAAGAGAGAAAAAGAGATCGCTCCGTTGGCACTTCGTCCACACCCTTACGAGTTTGAGCTTTACTACGGCGTTTAGTCGTAGAACAGTTTCTCAAACACGGCTCTAGCTCGTCGAGTGGTAGCCAAGTAATCCTGCTCCAGTGCAGCCGCTCCGCCACGAGGATACTCAAGCAATCTGGCAACAGATTCAAGTTGCTGACGGTCAATAGGTAAAACATCGGTTCGCTTATTTTGGGCCAGCATTACCGCAGAGCGAATCGCGGAAGATAGCTGCCAAGCCTGCTTGAGCACAATTGCATCGGATGATTGAACGATTCCTGATTGCTCGAGCTGATCAAGAGCTTGCAAAGTATGGGGCGTCTGCAGACTTGGTTTGGAGTGTCCATGCTTTAGTTGAAGTAGCTGTACTAGCCACTCGACATCGCTAATGGAACCTCTTCCCAGCTTTAGATGTCTCATCGGATCAGCTCCGAGTGGAAGCCTTTCAACTTCGACTCTGGCCTTGATTCTTCTAATTTCAACTACCGCCGCTTCTTCCATTTGCTCTGGATAGCGATAGCGATCAATCAGTGAAACAAAGTCTTCCTTTACTGACTTCTCTCCTGAAATTACCCGTGCTCGAAGAAGAGCCTGCGACTCCCAGGTGCCCGCCCAACGCTGATAGTAACTGGCGTAGGAATCAATCGATCTGACAATGGGTCCGATTTTGCCTTCTGGCCGAAGATCCAGATCTAGCTCAAACTCAAGAATCTGATCTGAGCAAAGCCTTCGAATCTCAGAAACTAGCTCTTGGGCCTGTGATTGAGCAAGGTTTACGTCGGCAACTGTTGGTTTGTATACGAACATCACATCGGCGTCCGAACCAAAACCAAGCTCTGCTCCGCCGAACCGGCCCATGGCAACTATTGCAAGCTCTTGGCTAAGGTTCCCAAGTTTTGTCTGCATGGAGCCGGTTGCAATTTCTTGCATGCTCAACAGATATGCCTCGGTTATGTCCGATAGGCCCTTGGAAGAGGCATCAAGATCGAGTGAACCGATAACGAATCCGATTGCGACCCGGAGGGTCTCTTTTCTACGAATAGCTTTGATGCTTGCTGCTGCCATATCCGGGTCTTCATGACGGGAAATGATTGCCTGAAATTGGCCAAGTAGTTGATCTAATTTTTGTGGCAGAAGCTCTTCTTCGCGTTCAAACCATGCTGCAGCTTCTGGCATTCGCTCAAACAGCGATGTTGCTAGACGACTTGTTGAAAACACCTGCGTCATGCGCTTGGCGGCTCCTGATGAGTCACGAAGCATCCGAAGGTACCAGTGAGAATCCCCCAGATCCTCACTCAATCTTCTAAAAGCCAAAAGTGCGGCATCTGGGTCAGTGCCGTCGGCAAACCACTGCAGCAACACTGGAAGAAGTTGCCTTTGAATCGCTGCTCGCCTGGACAAACCAGAAGTCAAGGCAGTGATGTGCGCTAAAGCACTGCGAGAATCTTGAAAACCAATTGCGCCGAGTCGATCTTGAGCTTGGGCGCTGGTTAGCTCAAGATCTTCTTGACTGAGACCCGATACCGCGCTCAGCAGCGGCCTATAGAAAAGCTGCTGGTGCAAATCACGAACTTCGAGCTTTACCGCTTCCCATCTTTCAATTAGATTCGTGGCACTTAGCTCCAAGGACAGCGACCTGGCTACTGCTCTTCTAGCAAGCTCATCAGCTGGCATAAGGTGGGTTCGTCTTAGGTGACTGAGTTGAATCCGGTGCTCAAGAAGCCTTAGGAAGCGATAGTGATCACTAAATCGCTTCCCGTCATCTCTGGCGATGTAGCCGCCGGTTGCCAAGGCGTCAATGGCTCCTAGGGTGTCTCTTTCTCTAAGTGAGCTATCGGTTCTTCCGTGAACTAACTGCAGCAGTTGAACCGTGAACTCGATATCCCTGAGGCCTCCTGGGCCAAGCTTGATCTGAGCGTCAACTTCGCTGATTGGAATGTTGTCAGTAACTTGTTGTCTCATGCGCTGAACTGATTCAACAAAGTTATCGCGGGCGGTAGATTCCCAAACCATGGGTTGGGTCACCGCCAAGTATTTCTCTCCAAGCTCGGTGTCACCGGCAATTGGCCTTGCCTTCAAGAGAGCTTGAAACTCCCAACTCTCAGCCCATCTCTCGTAGTAAGTTTTGTGCGATTCAAGGGATCTAACTAGAGCGCCGGCTTTTCCCTCGGGTCGCAAGTTGGCATCGACTTGCCAGAGTGCAGGTTCCGAATCTGACTCGTCCATGATTCGCATCATCCGAGAGCAAACCTTGGTCGCAATCTCCAACGCCCTATCGGTTTCAATTTCTTTAGAGGCGGGTTCGGCAACATAAATAACATCAACGTCCGATATGTAGTTCAATTCCCGTGCTCCACCCTTACCCATGCCAATTACCGCAATGCGGGTGTTGGAAACATCCTGTTTTGGGAAATGAATTTGGTTTGCCTCATCAGAAAGTTCTGCCTTGGCAAGAATTAGTCCTGCTTCAATCGCTGCCGCTGCCAAATCTGCCAGTGCTTTGGAAACTTCGCCGATTTGGCCGGCTGGATCTTGCGAGCAGACGTCGAAGATTGCGATTTTTAGAAGCTGTTGTCGATAGGCAATCCTTATCGGTGAAACATCTTTGGCAGCCTTAGTAAGCGCGATTAGAGATGATTCCGCGCTCGGTAATGCTGGCTCTTGCATAAACAATTCAAGTGCTGCTGGCTCTCGAGCCAGGAATTCATAAAGCCCAACCGATGCACCAAGGACTTTACACAGCCGCCCAAACGCTGCCTGTTTCGCTGCGATTGATTGAATCTTTGGGTTGTTGTCTCTGGTTAGACGAACCAGTAGCTCGAGGCACTGGTCGGGATCTTGAGTGTTTCCGATTGGTTCAAGAAGCTTTGATTCGCTAAGACCTAACTGCACAGATAGATTGACAAGTTTCTGCTGAGCTTGGTCTAGTTCGATAAAGCCAGAGCCGGCAAGCTCAGATAATCCGGTGCTGCGCTCTCGGGCCATTAGCTACTAAAGAGTTTCTAGATTCCGCTTTAGTTCAAATGGGGTTACCTGGGTTCTATACGCAGCCCACTCCGCCCTCTTGTTAGCGAGCATATGGCTAAAGACTTGCTCACCGAGGGTTTCTGCTGCCAGTTCCGACTCTTCAAACTTACGAATGGCGTGATCCAGAGATTGTGGCAGGGGTTCGATTCCCATCGCCCGACGCTCCGAATCGGTTAGGTTCCAAACGTTGTCTTCGGTCTCCGCGGGCAATTCATACTCGTTTTCAATACCCTTGAGTCCTGCGGCTAGTAGCAGAGCGTAGGCAAGGTATGGGTTTGCAGCCGAGTCGATTGCTCGATACTCAATACGTGAGGACTGGCCCTTGTCTGGCTTGTATAGCGGAACGCGAATCAAAGCTGACCGGTTGTTGTGACCCCAGCAAACAAAGCTTGGAGCTTCTCCACCACCCCAAAGGCGCTTGTATGAATTCACGTACTGGTTGGTTACCGCGGTGATCTCAGGAGCGTGGCGCAGCAATCCAGCCATGAACTGACGACCGACTTTAGATAACCGATACTGGCCGCGGGCGTCGAAGAACGCGTTGGTGTCACCTTCGAATAGGGACATGTGGGTGTGCATTCCAGATCCTGGATGCTCAGTGAAGGGTTTTGGCATGAAGGTGGCGTATACGCCCTGCTCGATGGCAACTTCCTTGATGACGGTTCTAAAGGTCATGATGTTATCTGCCATGGTTAGGGCATCGGCGTAACGAAGATCGATTTCATTTTGACCAGGACCACCCTCGTGGTGGCTGAACTCAACAGAGATACCCAGCTGCTCGAGCATGGTAACGGCTCTTCTTCGGAAGTTGTGTGCGGTGCCACCTGGAACGTTGTCGAAGTAACCCGCGTTATCGACTGGGATTGGGCCTTCCGGACCAATCTGGGATGACTTTAGAAGATAGAACTCAATCTCGGGGTGAATGTAAAAAGAGAAGCCAAGGTCGCTTGCTTTAGCTAGAGCCCTTCGTAAAACGTTTCTTGGGTCGGCTGCGGCCGGTTGGCCATCTGGAGTCATAATGTCGCAGAACATTCTTGCGGTTGGGTCTACGTCTCCTCGCCACGGAAGTATCTGGAAAGTCGATGGATCCGGAGCCGCCAACATATCGGCTTCATATGCTCTTGAGAGTCCTTCGATTGCAGAGCCATCAAAACCTAAACCTTCGGCAAACGCCCCTTCAACTTCGGCAGGAGCGACGGCAACCATTTTGAGAGTTCCAGCAACATCGGTGAACCAAAGTCGAACGAACTTAACGCCTCGCTCTTCGATTGTCCGGAGCACAAAATCGCGCTGCTTATCCATGAAAAACCTCTTCCTTGCCTGCTACTAGGCTAATACTTATGCCCGCTCTTCGCCTAGCCATGGCCCAGATAAACCCGACTGTTGGTGACCTTGCGGGAAATAGCACGCAGATTCTAGAAAAAGTTCAGCAAGCCCAAGACTTGGGTTCGAACTTGGTGCTATTTCCAGAGCTAGCACTAACTGGCTACCCGATTGAAGACCTAGCCCTAAGCAAAGACTTCCTGAATGACTCAGGTAAGGCCCTGGAAGCCCTCGCAAAGGAAATAGCTAAGCGCGGCCAAGGTCACATTCGCGTGGTCGTTGGCCATCCCGCGCTAGCGAAAAGCCCGACTTCTTGGGCGATCGGACAAAACTGTGCGAGCTTGATTTTTGATGGCAAGGTTCAGGCAAGCTACGCTAAGCATCACCTCCCGAATTACTCCGTTTTTGATGAGTATAGAGTCTTCGTTCCAGGCGATCAGCTACTCACTTTTGAAATTGATGACCTACGTTTTGCAACAGTGATTTGTGAAGACATTTGGCAAAGTGGTGGACCGGTTTCCCAAATAGCAAGCCACAATGTTGATCTAACTCTGGTGCTTAATGGCTCCCCTTTTGAACGCTCTAAGACCGATACCAGGTTTGAGTTGGTTTCGGATCTAGCCTCCAAGCAATCCACTGCTGTTGCCTACGTCAACTTAGTTGGAGGTCAGGACGATTTGGTCTTTGATGGCAACAGCTTCCTAATTGATGCTGGCGGCAAAGAAATCGCGCGTGCTAAACAGTTTGATTCTGATCTAATGGTTGTCGAAATTGAATCCAAGAACTCAATCAAGCCAGTTACTGAGTCAACAAGCACCCAAACCGATTTAGCGCAGGTGTGGAATGCGTTGGTTCTAGGAGTGCGCGATTATGTCCAAAAAAATGGATTCAAATCAGTAGTGCTCGGTCTTTCGGGTGGAATTGACTCGGCTGTTTGCGCAAGCATCGCAGTTGACGCCATTGGTGCCAAAAATGTCTTTGGGGTTTCGCTACCGAGCAAATACTCCTCGGATCACTCGCTATCTGATGCGGCGTTGCTAGCAAGAAACACTGGGCTTGTTTATTCAACTGAGCTAATTGAGCCCTATGTGGAAAAGTTTGTGGAAAAGCTTAAGCTTCAAGGACTTGCTGCTGAGAATCTGCAGGCAAGAATCCGAGCAGTGGTTCTCATGGCCAAATCAAACACCGATGGGCACTTGCTGCTTTCAACTGGCAACAAGACTGAGCTAGCGGTTGGTTACTCCACTATTTATGGTGATGCCGCTGGTGGATACGCGCCGATAAAGGATGTTGAAAAAACCCTCGTTTGGGACCTTGCCAGATACCGCAATGAATTAGCTACCAAACAAGGCACTACTCCCCCTATTCCTGAAGCTTCAATTAGCAAGCCACCATCGGCTGAATTACGACCAGATCAACTAGATCAAGACTCGCTGCCAGAGTATGCGGTGCTAGATCGAATACTTGAGCTACACATTGAACAGAGAATGTCTGAGTCAGAGATTATTGCTCAAGGTTTAGATGCCACAACCGTTGAGTCGGTTATTCGCTTAGTCAGCATCTCTGAATGGAAGAGAAGACAGAGTGCGATAGGTCCAAGAATTACTAAACTTGCCTTTGGGCGAGAACGCAGACTTCCAATCACCCGTTGGTCTAAGTAGGAGTTGTCTTGGCAAGCGAAATCAAGAAGGTGCGAACTAGTTCGCTAGCTGATCTAAAGGCTTCCGGAACAAAGTTTTCTTGCCTCACCAGCTACGACGCGACCACTGCTGAAATCTTTGATCAAGCCGGAATTGAAGTGATCCTGATCGGAGACTCGGCCGGCAACACTGTTTTGGGCCACGACAGCACTCTCGAGGTAACCGTTGAAGAGATGATTAGCTTTGGAAAAGGTGTGAGCTCCACGGTTAAGCGAGCCCTCGTGGTAATTGACATGCCATTTGGCTCTTATGAGGTGTCGCCAACCCAGGCATTAGAAAATGCAATTTTGATGATGAAGCAATCTGGCGCAGAGGCAGTAAAGCTCGAGGGTGGTTCCGATCGCGCCGCGCAAGTAAAAGCAATTGTTGCGGCAGGAATTCCAGTGATGGGCCATCTAGGTTTTACACCGCAGTCGGTTCACGCTCTTGGTGGTTTCAAAGTTCAAGGCAGAGGCAATCAAGCGGCCGAGCTTGAGAAGAATGCGCTAGCGCTGCAGGAAGCTGGCGTATTCGCGATTGTTCTTGAAATGGTTCCAGCTGAACTGGCTAAAGAGCTAAGCCAGAAGCTATCGGTTCCAACTATTGGTATCGGAGCCGGCAACGGTACCGATGGCCAGATACTGGTGTGGCAGGATTTTGCTGGGCTTTCTAGCGGAACAAGAAAATTCGTGAAGCAGTACACAAACCTAAGAAGCGATCTAGCTAAAGCGGCGAGTAACTATCGAGCCGAAGTTATCTCTGGTGAGTTTCCTGGGCCGGAACACTCATTCGATAGCTAGTCCTCGAGCTTTTCATCCTCGAGCCATTGCTTGGCACGTGATCTAACAATCTCCTCAGCGTTTGCTGCTTCTTTCTCGGTCTCAAAAGGTCCGATTCGATCAAGAGAAGAACTTTTTAGCCCGAACTCAACTTGCTTGGTTTTTGTGTTGAACCAATACTTTGCAGCCTCAGACATTTTGCCCTCCTATCATGTGAGCCTAGCGGGGAGCGTTGAATAGACTGGATAAATGCCTCGCGATAACGTATCTGGTTCACTAACGCCTGGAGTGGTGTCAAAAGCCCTCTCGGTGCCAAACAAGATTGTCAAACCAGAGTATGTAGGCAAGAAAGCCCCAGCCGAATGGACTGGCGGTCATGTTAAAACAAAAGAACAAATAGCAAAGATCCGCACGGCTGGAAGGCTCGCTGCACAAGCTATTGAATTAGCTGGAAGCAGCATCAAGGTCGGGATGAGCACAAACGAGCTCGATGTTATCGTGCACGATTTTTTGATCTCGAACGGTGCCTACCCATCAACTTTGGGTTACCGCGGATTTCCCAAATCCTGTTGCACTTCGGTAAACGAGATCATTTGCCACGGAATTCCTGATGATACGGAAATCCAAGATGGAGACATCGTCAACATCGACGTCACTGCGTATCTCGATGGCTTCCATGGTGACAGCAATCAGACTTTCAAAGTTGGCAATGTTTCTGAAGAGGTGTCCTTGCTCGTTGACCGAACCAAAGAGTCACTCGAGCGTGCAATCGCATCCGTTATGCCAGGGCGTCCAATCAACGTAATTGGCCGAACAATCGAGTCCTATGCCAAGCGATTTGGCTACGGAGTTGTCCGAGACTTCACTGGTCACGGAATCGGTGAAGCGTTTCACTCTGGACTAGTTATCCCTCACTACGATGCGGCGCCGCTTTACTCGAACACCATGGAAGTTGGGATGGTATTTACCATTGAGCCCATGTTGACCCTCGGCACACACGAATGGGATATGTGGCCCGATGGCTGGACTGTTGCCACCAAAGACAAATCGATCACCGCGCAGTTTGAACACACTCTGGTTGTAACCGAATCTGGGGCTCAGATTCTCACTCTGCCCTAAAATGAGAAAGTTATGAAAAACGCAATCGGCATAGATATCGGTGGAACCGGTATCAAAGGTGCGTTAGTAAATCTCAAAAAAGGTGAGTTAGTCACAGAGAGATTGCGCTTTGACACTCCAGATGGAGGAAAGCCTTCAAGCGTTGTCGAGCTTGTTAACAAACTCGTGAAGCAGATAGATGCGCCGAAAAATACCCCAATTGGAATATGCTTCCCTGCGCCTGTAAAAAACGGTGTCACCCTTTCAGCCGCCAACGTATCAGACGAGTGGATTGGGCTTCAGGCTGGCAAGCTTTTTTCAAAGGCCCTTGGCACCGAGATCGTGATGCTTAACGATGCTGATGCCGCAGGTGTAGCCGAGATCAAATTCGGCGCTGGCCAAGACCGTAAGGGGCTTGTGCTGATGTGTACGTTAGGAACCGGCATCGGCACCGCACTTTTTATGAACGGCAAGTTGATCCCAAACACCGAGCTCGGTCACATCGAAATCGACGGGGTCGATTACGAGACCAAGGCTGCCTATTCTGCAAAAGCAAGGGACAATCTCAGCTTTGAGCAGTGGTCCAAGATTCTTTCTAAGTACTTTGACCGACTGAACCGCTTGTTCTACCCTGACTTAATTATCATCGGTGGAGGAGTTTCTAAAGAACACGAGAGTTTTCTGCACTTGATTGAATCCGACGTTGAGATTGTAGCTGCCAGATCTAAAAACAACGCAGGAATCATTGGCGCCGCGTATTTTTCTGCGAAGCATCTCAGCAAGGATTAAGTGGATGGGCCGGCTATTACGCCGGGTTTTGTCCTTTTTGCAAAGTGACGGTCATCTATCTAGGACGTTAGTTGCCCAACGTCTCAAGCGACCTACCCGTGAACTTGGGCGAGCAGCCCTCAAGCGTTCACTGTTTGGTCTTGCTCCAAATGAGGTTTACCTAGCCGATTCAATCACTTGAATCGCTGGTGGTCTCTTACACCACCGTTTCACCCTTACCGATTGCTCGGCGGTTTGCTTTCTGTTGCACTATCTCTCGGGTTACCCCGGGTGGGCGTTACCCACCATTTTGCTCTTTGGAGCCCGGACGTTCCTCGTCAGTAAACTGCCGCGACCGTCTTGCCGACCCATCCAGATTCAAGTCTAGCCAGCGTGGTCAAGAAGATAAATGCGAAGTTGAATTCACGCAGACTATCTCGGCACCCTCGCGGCCCCAGAAACGTGCAATAGATATTGATGCAGGGCCAAGATCTACCCGCCAATACCCAGCAACCGAGGCATCGTTGGCAATTCGAAGCAGTCCCCTAATTGGCATCACGTGAGCCACCACAACCACGGTTTTACCTGCGAATTTATTCAGTATGAAATCTAGGCTTCGATTCACCCGGAAATCAAACTCTTTGAGTGATTCCCCGTTCGGTGGGGCAACATCGTAGGAACCTCGCCAAGCCTGATACTGCGTCTCGTGGCCAACGAATAACTCCTCGTTGGTTAGACCATCCCAGTCGCCAAAGCCAATTTCTCTAAGATCGGCCAGCTCAACTAGTTCGGCGCCTAACTTCTGAGCAATCTTCCTAGCGGTTTGGGCTGCGCGTTTAACAGGCGAATGGATGACCACAACTGGCTTGGCTACGAAGCTAAATGCTCCTGAGCTTCCTACTCGGGCAAGCTCAAGAGCAACCTCGGCAGCGTCTTTGTTGCCAAGCTCGGAAAGATCTGGGTTCTCACCGTCCCCTCCGGAGATTTTCCTTGATTCGGTAAGTGCAGTTCTACCGTGTCTGACCATGATCAAAGTAGTGGCTTCGGCTACAGAAGATTGTGGGGCACGTATAGATGAGGGAGCAACATGATTGAACTCGCCTGCGGCAGCAGTTGGCGCTGGTTCACCATCCATAGCCTTGTTGGCTAGTGCGTCAGCCAAAACATTTTGCTCTCTCGGAATCCACACGAACTCAACATTCTTGCCCGAAATCAGCTGTTGAACTCTTGCTCCTAGCGAAAGCATGTCGGGGTGCTTTATCTTCCAACGACCACTCATCTGCTCAACAACAAGTTTGGAGTCCATCCGAACCACAATCTCTGCCGCTGGGTCTATCTCGAATGCTGCCTCAAGGGCAAAGATAACCGCTGAATATTCAGCAACGTTATTGGTTGCTATTCCTACCGCTTCGGATATCTCTCGGAGAATGTTGCCGCTTGCCGCGTCGATAACGACCGCTCCGGCACCGCTCAATCCAGGATTTCCCCTTGAGCCACCATCGGCTTCAATGATTAGCTTCATGAGCGCACCAGGAAGGCTTGGCAGTTTGGGCATTCGGCTAGTTCTTCTTGAGGCAGATTCATGAGCTCTTCAAAGCTTGTTGCGGTTATGGAGAGTCTGCAAGCCCCGCAGTCTCTGCCCGTCAATCTTCCAACCGCAACCCCGCGGCTGTATTTTCGCTCGTAGGCCGCGGCAAGCCCTTGGTCAATTGCGGCAAGAACGCTTTTACGCTCGGCCTGAATTTTCTCGCCCTGCGCTCCAAGATCGGCCAGCTCCGAGGAAATTCTCCCCTGCAAAGCGGCCAGGGTTTCGTCAGCCGCTTGTTTTTCTTGCTTTAGCTTTTCGTGAGCTTGCTGGGCGGCTTCCAAAAGCTCCATTATCTGAAGCTGAGCGTCTTCAAGTTCGCTTTTTCTGGTGCCTAAAGTTACAAGCTCGTGCTCTATTCCCTGAGCGTCTTTTGCAGAACTGGTTGAAGAAAGTTGCTTGTTATCTTTAGAAATTCGATTAGCAACTAGTTCAAGATCAGCCTCAGCTCTACCTAGTTCCATCTCAAGTTCACCTACCGCATTCCTGGCATCAATAAGTAAATCTGATAGCCGCAAGGTTTCGGCGGAAGCCGCCTCAATCTCTGTCTCAGCTTGAGCTTGCTTTCGCGAGTTTGAAACTCTTGCCAGCTCGACATCGTGAGCTGCAATTGCCAAAAGCTGCTTTTGATCGGTCAAGCTCGCGATCATGATAACTTTCCTGGAATCGTTAGCGACCATGGGTCGGTGTTTTCTTCACTAACTAAAAACTCAACGTCCGGCACCTGCTTTGCAAGCTGGGCTGCAGCCGGAGCGAGCCAGAGGCTTTCGGCTGCGAAGTGAGAGATGTCGATAAGGCTAATACTCTGAGCTTGGTCGGTAACTGCGTCCAGGCTAACGTGATGCTTCAGATCGCTCGTTACAAAGCACTCGGCTCCCGCACTGATTGCAGCCGGGAGAAAACTTGCCCCGGAGCCGCCAACAACGGCAACCCTAGAAACTTTAAGTGTTGCATTTCCAGCGACTCGAATTGGTGCGTAGGTAGAAGGCAAAATCTCGTTGATTCTTTGAGCTAGTTCACGCACTGTTATTGGTTGATCTAGGTTTCCGATTCTGCCGTGGCCGGAGTCGCCTGTGGTAGCAACTAGCGGAACGCTGTTTTTGAGTCCAATCTTGCTGGCCAAGACATCTGACACTCCCCCGGGCACAATGTCTGCATTGGTGTGTGCGGAGAAAAGAGCAATTGAATTGGTAATTGCAAAAGAAAGAATGTCGCCTTTTAGCTCGCCCTCAGCCACGGTGTGAACACCTTCAAGGAGAAGTGGGTGGTGGGAAACAACTAACTGGCAGTTTTTCGCTTTGACTTCTTGCAAAACAGCAAGCGTTGGGTCAACGCACAGTAGGACCCGCTCCACGTCTTGATTTGCTGAGCCACAGGCAAGTCCGACTTGGTCCCACTCGTCAGCACCAGATTGTGGCCAGGAAGACTCAAGTACCGATAGAAGCTTTGATAACTTGACTGCCATACGTCTAGTTAGCCGTGTCTAGGTATTCCTTGAGTTCCTCTCGGCGCTCATCCAACTCCACGAGCTTAACTTCTTGTTTCTTGATCCTTGGAATACCAAACAAAACCGGGAACAAGATAGCAAGACCAAAGGCCATTGCAATTCCAATGTTGGAACCCGCGACATCAAAAATTGCTGGTGTGAAATCACCTAGGTAACCGGTCCAAGATGAGAGCAATCCGGTTCCATTCAGGTATCCAAAACCAAGCGCCACAGCCAAGATGAATCCGATTAAGTTAGCGAAGTTGAATCGACCGTAGAAACCGTAATCTCGAGTAAGCGATACCTCGTGGTAATCCCGTGAACGTATCAGCGCATCCGCCACCACAATTCCGCTATACGAAGCCGCAACCACCGCGACAAGTGCTAGCAATTCAATTAGCATCGCCAGTACAGATGATGTTGCTAGCAGCATGCTTGAAACCAATGTTCCGGCCAGCAAAACAACTGACAGCAACAAGGCAGAAACTGCCCCAGGAAGTTTTGCCCCGACTGACACTAAAGAACCCGCTAGAGAGTAAATCGAGTTTGCCAATAGCTGTAGCACCGAAAGCCCAACCGCGACGACAAATGCAATGAAGACCCAAATAGGCGCTGCTGCGGCAATAGTTGGAATCAATTGATCAGTTAGTAACAATCCAAAGCTTTCTTCGGCCATGAACACCCAGAGCACTCCCATTACTCCAACGGCAAGAGGAATAAACAGAGTGGACACAAAAGAAAGGAAGAAAACCTTGGCTCCAGGGGTTTCGACCGGAAGTTTCCTTGCGAAGTCACCGCTTTGCGAGAAGACAGTGAAGCCAAAAAGCATGAAGCTGAAGATCGCTAGGTCGATAAGAGCTGGTGCTGCAAGTAGCTCACCCTGTTGCAGATCAAGAATCGAGTTAGTGGAGAACACATAAAAGCCAATGCCCAAAATTCCAATAAGGGAGAAAGCGCCAACTAATTGCTGGGACCGAAGCATCGCGATGCCGCCAAATCCGGCAACCAAGGCAGAAATCATGACCATCGGAATTGTAGTTAGCATCAGGACCGTGAATTCTTCCGGGAATACAAACTGCGAACTAATGACTGCAAACCAAGGCTGACTCGCGAGCAGCGGAGACAAAATTCTCGCCGCAAAAATCAATAGAGCGATAGACCAAATGATCTTCACAAGCAGCATTGCAAATGCCGGCAAAAAGTTACCCCAAACCCCAAACGCAGCTCTGGATACCACTCCTATTGGGCTTGAGCCACGCTTTGCGGCAACCGATCCAATGCCAGCCAAAACAGCTGTGGTGACAATAAGTCCCGAAATCATAACAAGTGACTGAGTCAAAGACGCACCAGATTCCTTAAGGAACGCAGCCAGGACCAAAACCAAAGGTGAAGAAGCTATCGAGATCCATGACCAACCAAGTGCAGCGGAAGTTTTTGTTCTAGCTACCCGGACAGCCTGAGTTTCAACTTCACCTTCAGCAAGCTCTGTTTGAATCAAAGTTTCTGCTGGGGCAGGCGACACATCGGCAACCGAATCTTCTTCACCAGAAATTAGCTGATCGAAACTTATTTTCTTGGTTTCAGGCGCCAGGGCTGGTACCGGTGGCGACAAGGGAGCGGACGGCTCGTTTTCAGCATTGACATAATTACTATTTAGAGCCGCGACAATTTCATCTACGCTTGTTTCTTGCGCTACCGCCGGCACAGGAGCAACAGGTGGCGTGACTGCCGGTGGAGTAACGTCGGGTGCCGGGACAGTAGTTGGATCCGGCTCACGAACTTCGGCAGGAGCAGAGGCAGCTTGCATTTGTGCCTGCAGTTGCCACTGCGAGTAAGCGAAGGAATCTTGCTGCCTCAATAGGTTTTGGGCTTCGATTAGAGCCATGGCAGCCATTAGGCCATCTGGTTGAGACTGTAATCTCATTACCTCGGCGTTTAGCTCGTCATCTGACAAGGCACGAGGGGTTGGGGGTGTTGGAGATTCCATGACCAAATCCTAACGCCGGGCTATCCTTGGTCGCTATCTGTGGGCCCTACCGGGCTCGAACCGATGACATCCACGGTGTAAACGTGGCGCTCTACCAACTGAGCTAAAGGCCCTCAAACATGCGCCATAAGGCAACTACAAAACTCTACTACAAAGCCGCTAGAGCCTCTTTGTAGCTTCCTAGGTCTCTAGCTTCGCCAGGGCCGTTGACAAACTTTGCCTGAATCACGCCTTCTTTATCAATCAAGAAGGTGCCGCGCTTGGCAATTCCGGCTTCTTCCATGAAGACCCCGTATTGCTTGGCAACGCCGCCATGTGGCCAGAAGTCGGCTAACACCTGAAACTTGTAACCCTCCTGGTCAGCGAAGATCTTCTGGGTGTACTTTGAGTCCACAGAAATAGCCAAAAGTTCCGTTTCCGCTGACTCAAAGATAGAAATGTTGTCTCTAAGCTCGCAAAGCTCTCCGGTGCAGGTGCCCGAGAACGAGAGTGGGTAGAAAACCAGCACCACTGGCTTTTTGCCGATATAAGAGGACAGCTTCACAAGCTCCCCGTGCTGGTTGTTTAGCTCAAAATCTGGGGCTTTTTCGCCTACTTCTGCAGCCATTTCATCTCCTTGGTTTAAATACTTTGTTCCATAGTAGGCCCTCATATTGGGTTCAAATAACCCCATCTTGAATAGGTAAACTTCTTATTGGCCCTATCCGGAGCCCTAAATGGTTCGCTGTCAAAAAACATTAGCGAAGACTCTTTTTAGAAAGGATTTCATTGTCCATTAACAACAATGATGCCTACGCAGTTTCCAATCCAGACATGGATCCTCAGGAAACCTCCGAGTGGCTGGAATCTCTTTCTCAGGCCTCAGCAACCCGCGGTCGCGGTCGCGCCAGAGAGTTAATGCTAAATCTTCTTAGACGCTCACACGAACTGCAGCTTAACGTGCCGCTGGTACCAACCACCGATTACATCAACACCATTTCTCCAGAGGACGAGCCAGCTTTCCCAGGCGATGAAAAAATCGAAAGAACCTACCGTTCCTGGATGCGATGGAATGCTGCGATGCTGGTGCACCGAGCTCAGCGCCCAGGAATTGCGGTTGGTGGACATATCTCAACTTTTGCTTCCTCTGCTTCTTTATATGAAGTTGGTTTCAACCACTTCTTCAAAGGTCAAGATCACCCATCCGGTGGAGATCAGATTTTCATTCAAGGTCACGCCTCCCCTGGTCCATATGCTCGTGCGTTTCTGGAAGGCCGACTTTCCGAAAACCAGCTAAATGGTTTCCGCCAGGAAAAATCTCATCCAGGCGGAGGACTGTCTTCTTACCCACACCCAAGACTTATGCCAGAGTTCTGGCAGTTCCCAACTGTTTCAATGGGACTTGGGCCAATCAACGCGATTTACCAAGCTCAGTTCAACCGCTACCTACATAACCGAAACTTCCGCGACACTTCCTCGCAGCACGTTTGGGCCTTCCTGGGTGATGGCGAGCTTGACGAGGTCGAAAGCCGCGGTGCACTGCAACTTGCAGCCAATGACGGCCTAGACAACTTAACTTTCGTTGTTAACGCCAACCTGCAGCGCCTAGATGGCCCAGTTAGAGGTAATGGCAAGATCATTCAGGAGCTCGAGTCGTTCTTTAGAGGTGCCGGCTGGAACGTAATCAAGGTCATCTGGGGTCGCGAGTGGGATTCACTGCTAAGCGCAGACACTGAGGGAGCACTTGTAGATTTAATGAACAGAACCCCCGATGGTGACTACCAAACCTACAAAACCGAGTCCGGAGCTTTCGTAAGAGAGAACTTCTTTGGCCGCGACCCAAGAACCGCCAAGATGGTCGAGCCAATGACCGATGATCAGCTCTGGGGACTAAGGCGTGGTGGTCACGACTACAAGAAGATCTACGCTGCCTACAAGTCCGCGACCGAGCACAAGGGTCAGCCAACAGTCATTATTGCCAAGACCATCAAGGGATACACCCTTGGCAAGACCTTCGAAGGTCGAAACGCTACTCACCAGATGAAAAAGCTAACCCTGGCCGATCTAAAGCAGTTCCGTGACGAGACACACATTCCAATCTCCGACGCTGAGCTAGAACGCGATCCATATCAGCCCCCGTATTACAAGCCAGCTGACTCAACGCCAGAAATTCAATACATGCACGAGCGCCGTCGTGAATTAGGCGGCTACCTTCCAGAGCGAAGAAGCAAGTATGTGAGCTTTGCTCTTCCAGAAAACAAAACTTACGACATCGCAAAAGCTGGCTCTGGAACCCAAGAAGTTGCGACCACAATGGCCTTCGTTAGATTGCTAAAGGATCTTCTGCGATCTCCAGAACTAGGTCCAAGAATTGTTCCAATCATTCCTGATGAGGCTAGAACATTTGGAATGGATGCGTTCTTCCCAACCGCGAAGATTTACAATCCAGCCGGACATCACTACTTATCTGTGGACCGCGATCTACTGCTGAACTACAAAGAGTCAGAAACTGGCCAGATCCTGCACACCGGAATTAACGAGGCTGGGTCTATAGCTGCCTTTACCGCGGTTGGCTCCAGTTACGCCACTCAAGGTCAGCCAATGATCCCAATTTACGTTTTCTACTCGATGTTTGGATTCCAGCGCACCGCAGATGCTATTTGGGCAGCCACTGATCAAATGACCAGAGGATTCATGATTGGTGCGACCGCAGGTCGCACCACTCTAACCGGTGAAGGTTTGCAGCACGCCGATGGTCACTCGCCACTACTGGCATCAACTAACACCGCAGTAATTAGCTACGACCCGGCTTACGGATATGAAATTGGTCACATCATGCAGGCAGGACTTGAGCGCATGTATGGCGAAACCCATAAAGATCCAAACGTTATTTACTACCTAACTGTTTACAACGAACCTTACGTACAGCCAGCAGAACCAGAAAACGTCGACGTCGACGGTATCCTGCGCGGTATTCACCGCGTTAGCGAGAACCAAACTCCAGGACGCAAGGTTCAGATTCTGGCGTCTGGAGTGGCTCTTCAATGGGCCTACGAGGCACAAGATCTTCTAGCCAAGGACTGGGGAGTTTCGGCTGACATCTGGTCGGTAACGAGCTGGACCGAACTACGACGTGATGGACTGAATAAGGATCGTGAGAGCTTCCTCTACCCAAACAATGAAGTTGAACCTGCCTACATAACCAAGAAGCTTCAAAACGCCTCTGGGCCTTTTATTGGAGTCAGCGATTACATGCACGCGGTTCCGGACCAGATTCGCGCTTGGGTGCCAGGCGACTATGCCACTTTGGGTGCTGATGGTTTTGGTTTCTCCGACACCAGACCTGCCGCTAGACGCGAATTCAAGATAGATGGACCATCGATTGTGGTGCGTTCATTGCAGCAACTTGTTGCCCGCGGTGAACTAGATCATTCGGTGTTGCAACTCGCTATCGATCGCTACCAACTGCACAACGTAAACGCAGGAACAAGTGGAACTGCCGGTGGCGAAGCCTAAGGACGAAACCCTTGAGTGGTTGCAATCCATCGCTGGAGAATTGGCAACCACCACATTAGCTCGTCTTGATAAGACTCTCCCCTGGTATTCCAAGATGCCAGCTGCCAGAAGATCTGCCGTTGGACTTGTTGCCCAAGCTGGCATCACCTCTTTTCTTGCTTGGTACGAAGATCCAACCTCACAGCCTTGGGTTGCTGCCGATGTGTTTTCAACTGCGCCAAGAGAACTACTTCGCTCGATATCTTTGCAAGAAACATTGCAACTTATTCGAGTGGTAGTACAAGTTGTTGAAGATCGAGTAGTCCAAGAACACAGCGAGCTTCGCGAAGCTGTGCTGTTGTATTCCAGAGAGATTGCTTTTAGTGCCGCTGATGTTTATGCCAAGGCCGCGGAGGCCCGAGGTCTTTGGGATGCCAGGTTAGAAGCTCTAGTAGTGGACAGCATTCTCAGCGGTGAAAACGAAGAAGAACTGTCCTCCAGAGTTTCCGCGCTTGGGTGGAGAGCGCGTGGCGCGGTTGCGGTAATGATTGGTGGCTCGGATCAGAGCACCGATGTTGACAACTTACGAAGAGAAGCAAGAAGAAGTGGCGCGGACGTTCTGGTTGGCATTCACGGTGATCGACTAATTGTTGTGGTAGGTCAAGTCCCCGAAGAGAATCTCGACCCGGCAAAAACTCCTAAGCTTTTTGCGCTCTGCAGTGGGCTCTCGAATAGTTTCACCGACGGGCCAATAGTGGTTGGTTCCCAGGTTCCTTCGATCACAGATGCCCACAAATCAGCTCGCTCGGCTCTTTCTGGCTTCTCTGTGGTTGGAGCTTGGAACAAGGCCCCAAGGCCTACCTCAGCCGATGATCTACTGGCTGAGCGAGCACTCGCCGGGGACATGTTGGCAAAGACGACGCTGATAAACAAGATCTATCACCCTCTTAGGAAAAACTCCCCTGACTTGCTAGATACCCTCGTGACTTACCTAGAAACTGGTCGCTCACTTGAGCTAACTGCCAGGGAGATGTTTGTTCACAGCAACACCGTTCGCTATCGCCTCAAGAAAATATCTGAGTTAATCGGCTGGGATGCCACTGGTGCCAGAGAGTCCTTTGTTTTGCAGGTTGCAACCCTGCTTGGAAAAATGAATGATCCTGAGCCAACCATGAAATCGAGAGAATCTTGATTGCCCTTACTTGCCCCGGTCAAGGGGCCCAAACGCCAGGCTTTCTGTCTCCGTGGTTAGAACTTGAATCTTTCAAGCAAGAAATCGAAAAGTTCTCTGAAATTCTTGAAATGGATTTGATTCACTTCGGAACTGATGCTGACGCTGAGACAATCAAGGACACCAAAATTGCCCAGCCTCTAATTGTTGCTGCTTCACTGGCAAGTTACGCCGTATTGGTGGAGGCGTTGAAAGACGATTCTTTTTTTGGGGGTGTCGCAGGTCACTCAGTAGGTGAAATAGCGGCTGCAAACATTGCTGGGGTATTGGACACCGAAGCTGCGCTCAAGTTCGTTAGAGCACGAGGTGAGCAAATGGCTCAGGCAGCAACTCTTGAGTCGAGCTCAATGGCAGCGGTAGTTGGCGGCGAACAAGAGATTGTTTTTGATCACTTAACTAACTTGGGGCTCTTTGCAGCAAATTACAACGGCAAAGGGCAAATAGTCGCTGCGGGTTCGTCTGCGAAAATTCAAGAGCTTATTGACTCTCCTCCGCCAGGAACCCGGGTAGTGGGTTTGGCGGTAGCAGGTGCTTTTCACACATCGTTTATGGAAACTGCCAAAGTTGGGCTTGGTTCTTTGGCGAGTTCTATCAGAACTGAAAATCCCAAACTGCTACTTTGGTCCAATAGCGATGGAGCAAGCGTTGACAGCGGAGATAAGTTTTTGGAGCTACTAATCAATCAGGTTTCTAACCCAGTGCGATGGGATTTGACCATGCAATCTATGGTCTCTGATGGCGTCAGCGCTGTTATTGAGCTTTTGCCAGGTGGTACCCTAACTGGAATAGCAAAGCGAGCAATGCCAGGAGTCGCCACCTTGGCCCTGAAGTCTCCAGACGATCTTGAAAAGGCCGTCGCATTTGTCAGAGAGCAGGTTTAGAAATGGCGAAGCTAAACCAAGCCGAAACAATTGCATTTTCCAAGATTTACTCTCTCGGGGCGTCTCGAGGAGACCTAACGGTCACCAACGATGATGTCGCCGGCCCTATCAACTCATCTGATGAGTGGATTAGGCAACGCACCGGCATCGTGACCAGAATGCGCGCCAGCAAAGATAGGTCCTTGATGGACATGGCCGTCGAAGCAAGCAACGAAGCTATTCAAAAAGCAGGCATCAAGCCAGCCGAAATCGAAGCTGTCATTTTTTCCACCATCACTCATCCGTATCAAACCCCTTCAGCTGCTGCACTGCTGGCAGAACTAGTTGGGGCTAATCCGGCCCCTGCTTTTGATATCTCAGCTGCTTGTGCTGGTTACTGCTACGGCATCGCACAAGCAGATTCACTGGTTAGATCAGGAACTGCGAAGTATGTTCTGGTTGTTGGCGGCGAGAAGCTCTCCGATTACATCGATCCAACCGATAGATCAATTTCTTTCTTGCTAGGAGATGGAGCAGGAGCTGCCATTGTCGGACCATCGGATTCACCTGGAATTTCAAAAAGCGTTTGGGGTGCCGATGGTTCTAAGTGGGAAGCGGTTGGTATGACAGGTTCTCTGCTTGATTTCCGCGATGGCACAGGAAGTTGGCCAACTCTTGTTCAAGAGGGTCAAAGCGTTTTCCGCTGGGCGGTTTGGGAAATGGTAAAAGTAGCCAAGCAAGCTCTTGAGGTTGCAGGCGTTAAACCAGAAGAACTAGCTGCTCTGGTTACCCACCAGGCCAACGAGCGCATCATTGACGAAATGGCTAAGCAGTTAGCTCTACCTGAATCAGTGGTTGTCGCAAAGGACATCATTACAACCGGTAACACCTCAGCTGCCAGCATCCCACTGGCCATGCACGCCCTTCTGGCCGAAGGTCGCATTAAATCTGGTGATCTAGCGCTACAAATAGGCTTCGGGGCTGGTTTAGCCTATGGGGCTCAAGTAGTGGTTGTGCCCTAAACTTACAATCGGTCAATCAAACAACTAGGAGACAAAAATGGCACTTTCTGCAGCAGAAGTACTTAGCGGACTAGCAGAGATCGTAAACGATGAAACCGGTATCGCTAACGATGCTGTACAGCTAGACAAGTCATTTACTGACGATCTAGACATTGACTCAATTTCGATGATGACAATCGTCGTCAACGCCGAAGACAAGTTTGATGTAAAGATTCCAGACGACGAGGTAAAGAACCTGCTTACCGTTGGTGACGCTGTGAACTACATCACGAAGGCACAAGGCTAAAAACCTTGGTCCAAAAAGTTGTTGTCACTGGCATTGGCGCAACTACGCCACTTGGTGGCGACAGCAAATCAACCTGGCAGGCATTGCTCGCGGGCGAATCTGGGATAACAACCCTTACTCAAGACTGGGTAGCTCAGTATGAGCTTCCGGTCACCTTCGCGGGCCAAGCCAAGATTCCAGCCAAGGAAATGCTCACTCCCCAAGAGGCGAAAAGACTAGACCCATCCAGCCAGCTCGCTCTAGTGTCAGCTCGAGAGGCTTGGTTAGATGCTGGCTCCCCCGAAGTTGCTCCCGAACGCCTAGCGGTCGAATACGCAACCGGTATCGGTGGCATCTGGACCCTGCTGGATGCTTACGACACTCTCAAAGAGCGTGGGCCCAGGCGAGTGCTACCTATGACCGTGCCGATGCTTATGGCCAACGGCCCAGCTGCTGCCATCGGAATGGAGCTTCACGCCAGAGCTGGAGTAAGAACAGCTGTTTCGGCATGCGCCTCTGGTACCGAGGCCATCGCTAATGCATTTAACAGAATTCGAAATGGCGAGGCAGACATAGTTGTTGCGGGTGGCGCCGAAGCCGCCATTCACCCGCTTCCAATTGCAGCCTTTGCTGCAATGCACGCGCTATCTAAACGAAACGATGACCCTGCAGGAGCATCTAGGCCGTATGACACCGCTCGCGATGGTTTCGTGATGGGTGAGGGTGCCGGAACGCTGATTCTGGAAAGCGAAGAACACGCCAAGGCTCGCGGGGCAAAGATTTATGCCGAGGTTGTTGGAGCCGCTGTGACATCGGATGCTCATCACATAACTGCTCCAGATCCTGAAGGAACTGCGGCCGCTAGAGCCATGCTTGGCGCTCTGGAACAATCTGGCAGCTCTATAGATGATGTTGCTCACATCAACGCTCACGCCACCAGCACACCGGTAGGAGACATCGCAGAATATCAAGCACTAAAGCGAGTGTTTGGCGAGAAGCTATCTGGTATCCCGGTGTCTGCAACCAAGGCCTCCACCGGTCACCTTCTTGGAGGAGCTGGAGCGATTGAAGCAATCTTTACAGTTCTAGCGCTATATGAGAAAACAGCGCCACCAACAATTAACCTTGAGAATCAAGATCCAGAGATAAAGCTGGATGTAGTTGTTTCCCCAAGAAAGCTAGAGGGGTCTCACATTCTGGCTATAACTAACTCGTTCGGCTTCGGCGGTCACAACGCCGTTGTTGCTTTCCGATCCGTCGAATAGCTCTCGGTAGCTTTCAAGTTCGTCATCAAAAGCTTGACCTAAGACTTTTCGAAGCTCTGCCTGTAGCTTGAGTCCATTAGAGCCACAACTATCCACAATATATCGCAACTGATTTTCGCTAACCAGGATGTTTCCTGCCTCGTCACTAGCGGATGAGAACATGCCGAGGTTTGGGGTGTAGCTCCAGCGGTATCCGGCAACATCCGGAGAGTCCTGCTGGATCACCTCAAAGGAAAGTTGCTTGAGGTTCATAAACGAGGTGGCAAGAACCGCCCCAGCACCTTCTGAGGCATCCCAAAGCGCGAGAGCGCGATAGCCCTTCATAGGGTCAGGCAACACGTGCCAGCTAATGGTCATTGGAGCTTGGCAGACACCCGAGATAGTCCACTCGATGTGGGCAAGCAAAGCACTGGGCGCTTGGTGAATGAACACGAGCCCTATAGACATACTCTCACCTCCAAACCTAGGTACGTCTTCCCCTACGACCTTTATTTGGTGGTTATCCAAGGCTAGACCTAGCTGCGGAACAAGTCAAAACAAGCAGCTAAAATTGCAACAGTATGAGCAAGCTATATTTCCGCCACGGTGCGATGAACTCAGGTAAGTCAACTGCCCTTTTGCAGGCCGCCTACAACTACGAAGAGCGTGGCCAAGCGGTATTGCTTGCCAAGCCAGCGGTAGACACCAAGGGAGATATGGCTATCTTGTCCAGGCTTGGAGTTGATCGCGAGGTGGATTTCCTGGTAACTCCTGAGCTGAATCTGAGAAAAGAATTTCAAAAGCGCTCTACCCTACATCGCGAAAAGACCGGCAAGAGAGTTGCCTGCCTGCTGCTGGATGAATCGCAGTTTCTAACCCGTGAGCAAGTCGATCAAGCTCTAGAGATTGCAGTTTTGGATGATGTGCCAGTACTGGCTTATGGCATCCGCACTGACTTTCTCACCAATGGCTTCCCCGGCTCGCTGCGACTACTCGAGATCGCACACAGCCTCGAAGAGCTAAAGACAATATGTCGTTGTGGCAAAAAGGCTATGTTCAACGCAAGAAAGATTAATGACAGCTTCATCTTCGACGGTGACCAGGTGGCTATCGATGGCGAAGAAGTAACCTACGAGTCGCTATGCCCATCTTGTTACTTTCGAGAAAAAGGCAACGCCGTATTGGTGGGGAGTACGGGACTTGAACCCGTGACCGACGGATTATGAGTCCGCTGCTCTAACCAGCTGAGCTAACTCCCCTCGCAATTACTAAGACTAGACGATAAAGACCGCTAGCTTCCTAAGGCCTTTGATCGAACACCCTGCAACACCAGAGCTAGCCGTGACTGATGCACTGCCGGGAGCTCAGTACTTACTCCCATTGAGTTCAGAACAATGTTCAAAAGATTCCCGTTCTTGGCAAGGATTGGGCCAAACAGCGATGTCGAGATAAACGCTTGTTCTACGAATAAGTCGTTATCGATTTCGTTGTTTCTGTATCCAAAAACTCTCAGATCCCCGGAACTTACCTCACGATGCTCGCTTACCCTTGGTGCCTCCTGTAGTTCTGGAAGCCCAGGCAATCTAGAGCAGAAGAACTCGTGAGCGGAACCAACAAGCAGTGTTGCCTTTCCGGTTCTTAGGCGCTCGGCTACCAAATCTGTAATTGCAACAAGTTCTGATTCGAACTCACTCATTACGGCCCGCGAGCCATCGCCAACAAGTAAAAAGTCCGAGTCTTTGAGTTCAGTAGAAGTCACGGAGTATTGGACGCCGCGCCACTCAAGTTGCTTGGCAAGTACCTCAATGTTTCCTTGATCGCCATTGTTGTTGAAATAGGTTGGCATGAAGGTCGCTAATTTTATCATTTCGCCAACCCCAAGTATCTTCGGGTGCGTCGCATCGCGTCGGCTGTGAATAGCACTGTCGGGCTCGGTCCGGAAAGCTCCAAAAACGCATCTGCTGCTTTATCGGCTTCGAGAATAATCCTTTCCACCTGAACGTCTTGATACATCAGTCTCAGCGCTAGATCGTAGGCGTTCTTGCCACCAACAACATCTACGTGCTTCAGCTTCGAAAAGTCCACCGTCCACAGCCAACTTGGATCACTGATGTCGGACCCGGCCATGATCATCAATGGGTTCGTCTGATCAGAGATCTCACTGAGGCTGTGAGTAAAGCTTGTTGGATTCAGGCAGAGCAAAAACCTAACGTCTTTGCCGCGAACTGAAGCGATTTCATCTCGAGCAAATACCGGTGGCAAATTTGAAACTGTCTTTTCTACCAAATCCCAATCGGGCTCAATCAATTTTGAAACAGCAGCGATGGAAGCTGCCAGGTTGAGAGCCTGGTGGGGAGCGTCAGCTTTTGTTTCGAAGCTAAGAAGGCGTGCGGGGACACTCACCTGAAGAGATTTTTCCCCAAGCTTCGAGACTTCAACCGAAGGCTCAAATTTAGGCTCTGGCCCAAAGTTTATGGCGTAACTCGGGCGAGGTTGAATTGATGGCGATAATCCAAAGCCGGTGATTTTCTCAGGATTTACAAATTGCGTTAGGTTCTTGTCATCCACGTTTATCACGGCATGCTCTGAGTGGTCATATATCTTTTTCAGCTTCTCAACTACTAGTTCTGGGTCAACGAACCGATCAAGTTGGTCTGAATACACATTGGTGAGCACAGCAAGGCGTGGGTGAAGCGATTCAACTAGGGCTGCGCCGTGGCCCTCATCCCATTCCATGACTACAAAATCCGCGTCAATATGACCTCGATAATCACCAAACTGAAGAATCGCCGCGTAGAGGCCTTGTTTGATGTTGGCCGTCGAGGGGTTAGTGAAAACTTTGTAACCGTGAGCTCTTAGAAGCGCTACAAGTGTCTGGGTTGTTGAACTCTTGCCAGAGCTTCCTGAAACAACGACCAATCCTTGTCTTGCTGAACGAATGGCATCGCTTAGCAAGTTCGGGGCTATTGAGCTAGCAACTGTTCCGGGGAAAGCGGAGCCTCCCCCGCGCCGAAAGATACGGATGATAAATCTAACGATTCTGCCAAAGACAACAGCCAGGATACTAAGCACTGAAATTCCATGCCTTAGGGTCTAATTCGCAGTTGCCTGCTACAAGACGCAGCTTATGAAATCGAATCACCCCACTACTTTACCGACGAACCCTAGAAATGACTGTGATGCTAGTTCTACAAGCAATAAAGTCTGAGGTGTAAGCCAAGCCAGCCAAATGCTTACGCTTAGAAGAAGGCAGTCAAGAGGTAAATTCATGTGGCTAAAAGCTTTGGCTCTTTTTAGATCCACTCATCCCCTCCCCTCGCTGTCCGTAACGAGCTTCGCGGTGCTGTTTGGAATAGGACTGGGTTTACCATTAGAGAAACTTTGGCTAGTTTGTTTAGCTGTCTTGACTCAGCAGTTCTCGGTTGGTCTTTCAAATGACTGGTTAGATGCGGGAAGAGATAAAGCGGTACAGAGAATCGACAAACCGGTAGCTCAAGGAATGGTTTCACTGGCTGCAGTTAGGACAGCGTCCCTTGTTGCAGCTTTAATTGCGCTTGCTCTCGCCTTGGCACTAGGCACTGCAGCATTTCTATGGATGCTACTTATGCTGGCAATCGGCTGGGTATACAACCTTGGGCTAAAGGCCAATGGCTTTTCAGTTGTTCCGTACATTCTCGGATTTGGAATCCTGCCAGCTTTTGTCACACTCTCTAGCCAAGATCCAGCTTTGCCTCCGGTTTGGGTAATGATTGTTGCCGGACTCTTTGGTGTCGCGGCTCACTTTGCCAACACACTTCCGGATCTTCTAGCGGATAAGCAAACTGGAGTTAGAGCCCTTCCGCACATTCTTGGTCAGAAAGTATCAGCCTTGGTTATAGCGGTAACCGCTAGTTCCGCTTCGCTAATTTTGGTGACCCAAAGCAGCAAGTTGGTTCCTGCAATCTCGATTGGCGGATTGGGGCTAACTGTAGCTTTGTCGCTATTGGCTAGCGTTCTGGCTCTGAGGCCGAATCCCCCCAGGCTGGTTTTTCACCTTCTACTACTGGCGTCGCTAGTAAACGTTGTGATGTTGATGCTGGGCTTCTAGCTAGAAACTGATTGGCTAAGGAAGTTCTTCTCTTCTGAGTCTGTCAGCCGCTTTCTTGACACCTTTGCGCACCCGAATCTCGAGCTTCTTGGCAGCGAAGGCCACGTCGTCACGAACTTCTTCCAGGCGCTCTCTTACGTCATCCCTGGCGTCTTCGGCTCTGGCGATAATTTCTTTACTAGTTAGCTCTGCTTGCTCGCGAAGCTTGGCTGAGCGCCTTCTAGCCAAAGCAATAGATCTACTGATGGTTTTGCTAAGGCTTCCGATAGGAAGCGAGTAAGTGTCGAGGTTGTCCGCGGTCTCGTTCTCTTCCTGTGTTTCACCGCTGTAAAGACCCTCAAAGATTCTTATAGTGCGATCAATATCGTGGGACTGAATCAAGTGCAGTGAGTTTTCCGAGAGGCGATCTAGCTCCTTCTGATCAGCGGTAAGCACCTTAAGAAGGCGATCTGCAAAAGCCTTGACGTCATCTGGCGGAAACAGGTAGCCGTTGTCACCATCGTGCACCAAATGAGGCAGTGCCATGGCGTCCGCTGCAACCACGGGACGACCTGAGGCCATGGCCTCCATGGTGGCAATTGATTGCAGCTCTGCTATTGAAGGCATGGCAAATACTGTTGCTCTTTCGTATACCTTTGGCAACTCTTCGTCTGAGATATGACCGCGGAATTCGATGTTCTTTTCTAGCCCCAAGTCCTTGGCAAGATTCTCTAGATACTCGCGCTCTCCACCGTCACCGACAATTTCAAGTTTGACCTTTAGGGATTTTGGTAGAAGTGCAACGGCTTTGATGAGGTTGTGGATGTGTTTCTCGTAATCAAGCCGGCCCAAAAAGAGAATTCTTGGCTCTGTATTTGTTGTTGGGCTGTTATTTGCAAAATTAGAAGCCTCGATGCCGCAAGAAACAGCTAGCACTCCGGTAAGTCCAGCAGCACTTTCGAGAAGGGTAGAGGCTTTTCTTGTTGGGGTGGTTACAACGTCTGCCTTTTTCAGAATTCGACCCGTGTCTTTCCAGGCAAGGTTCATTGCGACTTTTTCTGCCCAACGCGGAATGACAAGTGAATACTTGATTAGGTTCTCAGGCATGATGTGGTTGGTGGCAATGACTCGTATGCCTTGCTGCTTTGCGGATCTAATTAGATACCTGCCAACAATCATGTGAGAGTTGATATGGACGGCATCTGGTTTGAGATCTTTCAAAATTTGATCGGTCTTGGCCTTTAGGGTGAACGGCCAAACGTATCGCAAGGTCTTGTGTTGCACCACTCGGTGGCTTTTGAGCCGATGAACAGTCATAGAGCTGGAGTCATGAACTTCAGTGAAGGTGCCATATCTTTTGCTATAGGAAGGCGCAATAACATGCACCTCGTGCCCGGCCCGAACTAAACCAGCAGCAAGCCGCTCAGCGAACCTGGATGCCCCATTTATGTCTGGCGGGAAGGTGTCGCAGCCAATGACCACGCGCATGCGCCTACTAGCTTTTACTGCTTCAGTCATTTCATCCCTGAGATTGAATGTTGGGGTGTGATTACAAGTTTACTTGACTGAAGCCTTGGCTCGATTTCTTAGTTCCGGGTGAAACTTGGACAACAAATAGACTCCGCAGATTGCCAGCAACCCAAAGGCTGAGAAAAAAGATCCCGAGCCCAAGGTGGCCTCCTGGGCCTCGCCCAGGATGCCAATTGCAATTGCAATTGCCACTATCGGATCAATAACAGTCAATCCAGCGATAACCAGATCGGGGGGTCCGGAGGCATATGCATTCTGAACGAACCAGCCTCCTAGAAGCACGGCGCCAATCATGCTCACCACTGCAATGAGGGTCAAGATGTCGTAGTCCATCTGATACAGGCGCTGGATTGTTACCTTGGCAAGAGTTGCTACAAACCCATAGAGCACTCCGGCTCCGAGAATGTAGGTTAGCGCTTGGGCTTTTTTGCCAAAGATGAAAAACAGCGCCGCAAAGGCAACCAAGATAATCACAAACAGCAGCAGTACCCGAAGTAGGTTCTCATCGGTAAGTTTCACTTGGGCTGCTACCTGAGAGGCAGTAACGACAAATCCACCAACGCCAAAGGTGCTTAGTCCAATCGCCAATATTGTCGCTCGATTTAGTTTGGTCTTGGTATAGCGCGCATTAAGCACAGAGGTGATTACCAGGGCTATCGCGCCGATGGGCTGCACCACAATAAGTGGTGCTAGCGAAAGCGCCCCAAGCTGCAACAGCATTGCCAAAAACATCAAACCGGTTCCAGAAACCCAGCGGGGTTTTATCAGCAGATTGATTAGTTCTCTAATCGAGAGTGAAACTTTAGGTTGGACGTGTTTTTCTCTGCTTGTTGAAACCGCTTGGTTTTGAAACTGCGCACCAAAAGCTAAAGCAACCGCTGCCAATACGGCAAGAACAATTGCTAATAATCTAAGTTCTGGTCCCACAAGTATTCCTAAAATTTCCCAAATTCGAGCCTAGCCCTGAATTGAGCTGATTAGCCAAAACTAACGGCTAGATTTGAGCCATGATCAGGCCAATACGCATCTACGGGGACCAGGTGCTGCACCAGAGGGCCCAGCCGGTCACAGCATTTGATCAGGAATTATCCGATTTAGTTCGTGACATGTTCGAAACTATGAAGAGCGCTCCGGGGGTTGGTCTAGCGGCCCCTCAGGTGGGGGTTGCGCTGCAGGTGTTTGTCTATGACTATCCCGATGATGATGACAACCCTCGAAGAGGGGTAGTAATTAATCCGACCATAAAAATCGGGCCAGTTTCAGAAGAAGAACCTGATGAAGAACTACACAGCGAAGGTTGCCTTTCAGTACCGGGTGAAAGATTCTCACTGCTGCGAGCTGACTGGGCAATTATCGAAGGTGTCGATCTCGAGCAAAAGCCGATAAGGATCGAAGCCGAGGGTTGGTTCGCAAGGATCTTCCAACATGAGTTTGATCATCTTGAAGGAGTCATTTACGTTGACAAGCTGCCTGAAGATGCCAAAAAGGAAGCATTCGAAGTTATGGCCGAGCTTGGTTGGAATAGACCTGGGCAGTCCTGGCTACCAGGGACAGATCACCTCGAGGACTAAAGCCACATTCTTAGCAAGCTGGCAACAGCTGCCGCGGCAATGACCACAAATATAAAAGGCACTCTCAAGTAGAAAAGAACTGCAGCAACCGCCAATGCAGCTGCCCTCGCGTCCAAGGTGATCCCTTCGGCAGACACAAACGTTTGAATTCCAACAAGGCCAGCGAGCATGGCTACCGTAAGTAGGGCAGCCAGGGATCGAATGCTGGGATTACGAACGAAACGTTCCGGGATCAGATGCCCTAGTAGCTTCCAGGAGTAAACCAGTGCACTTGCCAGTAAAACACCTATCCATAGCGTCATTTTGATTTTCCTAGAAGCTCGGTTATCCAAAAAACAACAGCAACACCTGCGGTCAGAAGAACTGGAATACCAGCCGGCACAAAGCTAGACAGCAAGGTGGCAGTAAAGGCTGAAACCACAGCTAGCAGTAACAATTTAGATTCTTTTAGTCTTGGCCAAATCAAGCCAAGAAAAGCCGTGCCAGCTGCAGCATCCAATCCCCAGTCAGCCGGGTTACCAATTGCAGAACCAAGCAACGCTCCAGCTGCTGTGAGTAAATTCCAAAAGATAAATACTGCAATCCCTGTAAGCCAAAAACCCTGGCGCTGCTTGGCAAGATCAGGCTCTTGGGAAAGGGAAACGGCATTTGATTCATCAATAGTGAGTTGAGCTCCGAGAGGCTTCAAGATTCCAGACAACGACATGACTGGAGCCAATCTGATTGCATAGAAGCCGTTTCTCACACCAAGTAGCCAAGCTGACAAAACCGCCGGAACTACTCCCGCTCCGGTTGCAATGACACCAACAAAAGCAAACTGACTACCACCACTAAACATCAAAAGGCTTAGCGCCATGGTTTGCCAAAAATCTAAACCGGCAGCAACCGAGAGTGCTCCAAAAGAAATACCGTAAAGACCGGTTGCAAAACCCACCCCGAATGAGATTGCTTTGACACTTTGCGCTTCACTTGGCATCTAACACCCCATTCTGCATGAGCTTGATAATAAGCTCACTTGCGCTAAGAAAGCCTAGCGAAACAGCAAGTGCTTGGTATTTCTCAAGACTTAGCTCCGGCTTGGAGCCGGCCCTTATCTTTGGCCACTCCTCGGCAAGTTTTTCAATCAGGCCCCTCTTTCTTACCGGTAGTGCAATAACTGCTTGACTCAATTCGAAATTGTTCTTGAATATAGGTGGGTTTTCGGTAAGTAAGTTTGCAAGTTCAGCCAGGTCAATAAATGGTTCAGCTGAAGCAGCGGCCCTAATGGTTTTTATGAGCCCCTCAGGTCCGCTATCGATACTCACCACATCGTGCATTCCAGCTCCTAGAGCTTGGACGCGGAGGGTTGCAATGTCATAGACCGTGGTGAGGACTGCATTGGGAACATCAGACGACGTGTAATAGCTTTGCCTGAGCTCTAGGAATGCATCGACTCCAGTTTTGCTATCTAGCTGTTGATCGATGACGATGACATCCACCAATAAATCAGGTAGCTGGTTTAGCTCACTCTTGCCGCCATCCGATTCGAAGACCACGGTGATATTTTCTGTGGCATCAAGAATCGCCCTACGGGCAGATCGAACACTCGTGTTCCAATCAATCAGGGCAATTCGAAGTGATTGGCTCATTCGGTTTCTGATCAGTCTTGCATGGGGCGAAGAATCGGGAAAAGAGCTGACACGGTAAAACCAACCCCAACCACACGCTGAGCTTCTAAGGATCCGCCGAAGCTCTCTACTCGCTCACGCATAGCAGTGATTCCGGGTCCAATAACTTTTTCTAGCAGGTTGTCGATGTCATCGTTGGCGTCATAGGGAGCTGGTAGGCCATTCGGGCCAACAGCGCTTTTTCTAACGACCTCGACACCGTTGTCTCGAATAATTACCTGAAGGCTTGTTTCAAACCAGGTGAGCTCTACGGTCACGGTTGTGCCTTTGGGGTTATGTTGGCGAACATTCTTGATTGCCTCGAAAACTATCCGGTAAATTGCTAGCTCCATTGAGCTATTCAGTGGAACCCGCGAACCCGAGTAGGTAACAGCCATGTTGTAACCGGCCTCGCGCATAGTTAGCTCAAGAGCCGAAATGCTCTCAAGAGTTGGAGGCGCTGTGGAAATCATGGTTCCGCGATTGATGGTCTCGTAAAGCCTTCTAAGCTCGGCGTGTGCCGCCTTTGCACTCAGCAGCACTTTATCCAAGGCACGCAAGCCCGCATCAGGGTCTAGCTTGGCCGTGTATAAACCAGCTTCGGCGTTAGTTATCACTGATGAAATGTGCTGCACAGCACTTTCGTTCATGTCCCCCGCCATCTCGAAGCGCTTGGCTTGCTCCGCTAGCTCCAGCGAGATTTCATCTTGCTGGGAGTTTGAGTATTTGCGGTTGCCTTGGAATTGCCTCTGAAGATATTGCTCACGCACGAGTCGACCGCCCACTGAGGCAAGGCCAATTAGGCTAGCCGCCAAGATAGTTCCGGTGATGAACAATGCCAGTCTTCCGGCGTCAGTGAATTCGATAATCCCCAAGTCAGGCATTGAAAGATTTGGGTTATAGAAAGCGCCTGCGACAATTAAAAATGAAGTAGCGCTGACGGCCAGAATGTTGATTACTCGCCAAGGATTTGCAGTGAACAAGCCGGAAACAAAAGCTACGGCTGCAAGCACTAGGTCCCCGAAAGATGGAACCGCAGAGAAGCCAATATGCAGAACGGCTCCGACCAAGAGCAATACGCCAGTCAGGTAGCTATGTTGTCTGACGAAAAGCGAAGCTAATGCGAATGGTATAGAAAGTAAAAAGTAAGTTATTCCGCCAGTAACAGCATTGATTCCGCCAAAAACAGCCACGAGGGTGATACAAAGAGCAATCTCTGGAACCCATTTGGTGTCTAGTATCCACCGAATCACACATATCTCCTGAGGGTTGCCTTGATGTGGGCTGGATTCTTTGGCTCCCCGGCTTGGACTCGAACCAAGAACCTATCGGTTAACAGCCGATTGCTCTGCCAATTGAGCTACCGAGGAATGCTTGCGCAGCCTCCAACACTACCAAAAATGGCGGCCCTGCTATCTCAGTAGCCCAGAGAAGGGCTAACCTCGCCCACCCAGGCACCGTTACCCAAAAAAGCCTTCACGTTCTGCTCGATGCGGGTGGCAAATAGCCTGGTGACTATTTCCTTAGTGTCAGCGGTATGAGGCGTCAGAATCAGGTCGTCACGGCCAAAAAAGCCGTGCCCATCTGGAAGCGGTTCAGGGTCGGTTACATCTAACCCGGCCCCGGCTAGAAGACCATCATCCAACGCTCGAATTAGATCATCGCTAACCACAATTGGTCCTCTGGCTACATTAACAAGATAGGCAGTCGGCTTGAAAAGCGACAGCCGCTGGTAGTTGATTAGCCCTCGAGTTTTCTCTGTCAAAGCGCAGGTCACAATCACAAGGTCAGCTTCTGGAAGCAAGCTATCTAGTTTTTCCAGCCCCGATACTTTTTTGGCTCCAGCGAAAGGTAGTTCGGCGTTGTTTCTCACAACAGTAATCTCTGCCCTAAATGGCGCAAGAAGTTTTGTGAGCTCCTCTGATATTCCACCAGCACCAATGAGTAAAACTTTTGAATCATAGAAGCTAAATGCTTCGCGCTTACCCCAAGTGGAAGCCTTGATGCGAATGGGAAGCTTTCGACCAAGAGCCAAAGCAAGCATTAGGGCATGCTCAGCTACCGGCTCTCTATAGGCTCCTTTAGCGCTAGTGAATAAAACGTTCTTGTCTAATTGCTCAGCGAATGCATCAACTCCGGCAAATGGTAGCTGCACCCAATCCAACTGCGGGTTGAGCTCAATTAATTCACCGAGTGCTGTCGGGGAAGAGTAATCGGTCCAGATTAACCCACGAACATCTGGCCCCATCGGCGAGAGCTTCGCACCGCCTAGTTCTAAAGCTTTTTCGTATTCCGGAAAGCTTTTTGGCTCGATTGCGACAAAATTGTTAGCCACCTTGAAGCGCCCGTCTGCGTTGTTCGATATCCATAAGCTCTTTTTGGATTTCAGAAATCTTGGCCGAATCCGATTCTTCGGTTTGACGAAGAACAGCTTGCAAGGAAAGTTTCTGCCTGGTGAGCAGGTTTATAAAACCACTAATCGCAACACCGTCGATATAGCGCTTGAGCTCTTCTTCGGTACTCGCCGGTAGTGATGTTGCGGCCATCGCCCGAAGGATCTGGTGAAGAGTTGGGTCAAGCGACTCTGAGAGCTTTACCAACCAGTTTGAGTCTTTGCGATTTGCCGAATTGGCCAATAGAGCCGAGGCAAGTAAAGAGTGCACCTTGGCTAAGAAATCTCCCGAAACTAGTTCTAGGAATTTATCTTCTTCAATCTCTGCCGGGTGCTGAATTAGCACCTCCAGTAACTGTCGCTCGAATCGAATAGTTGGGTCTCGAAGATCTGGTTCCTCAAAAGACTGCGCAGCAGGTTCTGCAGCAACGTCTTGCCTCATTGGTGCCACAGCCGCTACAACTTTGTCCTTGACGGCACGCTCTACCAAGGCGCTAACTTCCGAAACATCAAGATTTACCCAGTTCGCCACTTCGCGAAGGTATACGGAGCGCATTGCAGAGTCCCGAATGGTTGCAATGACACCAGCGGCTGCTCTGGCGGCACCAACTCGACCTTCAACGCTAGATAGGTCAAAGTTTTTTAGCTTCTGCTTGATAGCAAACTCGTAGATGGGTTTTTTGCTTTCAATCATCAGCTGCACGGCTTCATCGCCTTTTTGCACCCTGAGATCCGAAGGGTCTAACCCATCTGGTCCAACCGCTATGAAGCTGTTGGCATGGAACTTGTCTGCGTCGGCAAAGGCGCGCATCGCTGCTTTTTGACCAGCTTCGTCTGGGTCAAAAGTGAAAATAACTTCTGCTGGATTATCCACATTTGCTGAAAGCATGCGATTAAGGATTCGAATGTGCTCATCTCCGAATGCTGTTCCACAGGTAGCAACCGCGGTGGTGACTCCAGCTAGGTGACAAGCCATCACGTCGGTGTATCCCTCAACTACAACTACTTTTTGCGTCTTGGAGATTTCTTTCTTAGCTAGATCAATTCCATACAGCACCGCTGACTTGTGATACACGGGAGTTTCTGAAGTGTTTAGATACTTGGGTCCCTGGTCATCATCAAATAGTTTTCTAGCTCCAAAACCAATCACTTGGTTAGAGGTGTCTCTAATTGGCCAAATTAGTCTTCCGCGGAACTTATCGTACAAACCGCGCTCTCCTCTGGAGGCCAGCGAGGCAAGCACTAGTTCATCCTCGGTGAAACCCAAAGTCTTGAGGTGATCTACGAGGTTGTTCCAACCCTTGGGGGCAAAACCCACTCCAAAAGTTTCGGCAGCTGATTTATCAAAGCCACGCGATTTCAAGAAGTCTCGGCCGGTTGTTGCCGCATCTGTTCCTAGCTGCTCGGAAAAGTATCTGGAAGCAGCAAGATTTGCTTCATAGATTCTGGCTTTTTGTCCCTGGTCTGGCGCATTTGAACCAGCTTCGTAGGTAAGGGTGTAGCTAGCTTTTTGGGCTAGGTTCTCAACAGCCTCGTAGAAGCTAAGTGATTCCATTTCCTGCAAGAACTTGTAGACATCTCCACCTGCCCCGCAACCAAAGCAGTGATAGAAACCTTGCAGGGGCCTGACATTGAAGGAGGGAGATTTCTCTTGATGAAACGGGCAAAGCCCCTTCAGGCTTCCCGCGCTCGCTGGCTTGAGGGCAACGTATCCGCCAATAACGTCGGCGATGTTGATCCGAGCCTTTACTTCCTCAATGTCTCTCGCGCTTATCTTTCCGGCCACTTGATAATCCTATTTAGTCACTAGTTCGTGGTGCAGGCTAAGAGCTGATACGTCAGTAAGTGATGCAACCTGGTCAACGATCACACGGTGCTTTTGCTCGTCGGCGGTTGCTTCCTGCCAAGCGCTGGCGCAGTAAGTATCTAGGTGCTTGCCGTTGGCAGCTAGCAGAGCATCTGCAAGCTCAGAAAGAATCGCCCTTTGCCATTGGTAGTAAGGCTGCCTTTTCTCATCGGACATCAAATAGGCAGACACTATTCCTTTGAGAACTGCTATCTCAGCCCTAACTTCTGATGGAACTACCAGGGCTCCCTGGTATCTAACTAAGTGCTCGGAAGCGTTTGCCAATTCTGTTTGGTCTGTGGTTCTTCTGACGAATGAGCCAATCAGAGCACTGGTTAGGTTCTTCAGGGTTGCCTGATCTTTCATTTCGCCACTGTGACTAGAGAGCCAATAACTATTTGAACGCAACCTAGCAAGGGCTTGTTCGAAATCTGAAATAGTCAGCTCTGACCCGTCCCACTCTGATATCTTCTGTAGCAGTCCCGCATCAGAAGCTGCCGAGTTGATCTCAGCCAGATTTACGTATCCCGAAACAATGGCATCCTCAAAGTCGTGAACTGAATAGGCAACATCATCCGCAAAATCCATAACCTCGGCTTCGATGCACTTACGCAATGGTGTGGCTCCGGCTCTTAAGAATTCAAAGACATCTTTGTCGTCCTGGTAGTAACCAAACTTCACCGAGTAGTCTCCCCCAGTTTCTGCCTGACCTGATTCTCTAGCCCACGGGTACTTACACGACGCATCCAACACTGCGCGAGTGAGGTTTAGACCGCGGCTTTTTTCGTTGGCATCGAATACTTTTGGTTCTATTCGAGATAGCAGTCTCAGAGTTTGGGCATTGCCTTCGAATCCGCCAAATTCTTTGGACCATTCGTTTAGTGCTGCTTCGCCATTGTGACCAAAGGGAGGGTGTCCCAAATCGTGAGCTAAGCAAGCGGTATCAACTACATCTGGATCAATACCGAGTTCTTGAGCCATCTCGCGACCGACTTGAGCAACCTCAAGTGAGTGGGTGAGCCTGGTTCTGGCGAAATCCCCATTGGAAGGCGACAGTACCTGCGTCTTAGCACCGAGCCTTCGAAGTGCAGAGGAGTGCAAAACTCTAGCCCGATCTCTTGCAAATTCGCCTCGCTTGATTGAGCCCGAGCGATCTTCTGGAACAAATCTTTCTTGATCTGAGTCTTGATAACCTCGGCTAATCATTTAGCCACCCGAAACACTAAGTTCAGCTTCCAAAAGCGACGCTCTCGAGGATTCGCCAAGCTCCCTGGAATCCAACCAGTGCTCAGGAAGTGCGCAGCTCTTCATTCCCCCGGCTCTTCCTCTTGGGCCCTCGGCTTCGTCTCCGGGGTATGGCATGCCGCGATCAAGTGTGCCAAGAAGTTCATCCATGTGGGTCAGGGTTTCAACACTTGCAAGAGCCGCGCGTAAGGAACCGCCAACTGGGTAGCCCTTGAAGTACCAAGCAACGTGCTTTCTGATATCCCTGCAGGCACGCAATTCATCACCGAAAAACTCAACAAGAAGTTCCGCATGCTTTTTGAAGGCGTCTGCCACCTCTCCCAAGTTTGGTTGAACCTGCGAGTAATTGATGTTGGCATTTGGGTTCTCAAGATAAGAGCGGAAGGCGTTTTCTAGATCTGCAAAAAGCCAGGGCCTTCCAAGGCAACCTCGACCAACAACCACGCCATCAACACCGGTTTGCTTCATCATGTTTACGGCGTCCTGCGCCGACCAGATGTCTCCGTTTCCAAGAACTTGAACATCTGGTAACGCGGCTCTAAGTTCGGCAATCGCGTCCCAGTCAGCTTTGCCAGAGTAGTAATCAGCAGCGGTTCTACCGTGCAGGGCAACTGCCGCTACTCCGGCATCTCTAGCGGCTTTTCCGGATTCTAGGAAAGTTAGGTGATTAGCGTCGATACCTTTTCGCATCTTCACGGTCACTGGAATTTCCCCGGCAGCCTTTACGGCATTTTGAACAATCGCTTGGAAAAGATCTTGCTTCCAAGGAAGAGCTGCTCCGCCACCCTTCCGAGTGACTTTGGGAACTGGGCAGCCAAAGTTTAGATCGATGTGGTCGGCGCGATCTTCAGAGACCAACATGGTGACTGCATCTGCGATGGTTTTGGGATCAACTCCATATAGCTGAACAGAGCGAACCTTTTCGCTCTCGTGGTGACCAATTAGTCTCATGGACTCTTCAGTTCGCTCTACAAGAGCTCTCGAGGTAACCATTTCTGAAACGTATAGGCCTCCGCCAAAGCCTTGGCAGAGTCTTCGGTACGCGGTGTTTGTGATGCCAGCCATTGGAGCAAGTACTACCGGCACATCGATCGCTATGTTGCCATAGCTTAGAGCCGGTTTAGTTTGTGCCTGCATGAATGATTAGACCAACTTCTCAGCCAGGTAACCCTTTAGCTTGTCTAGGGAAACTCGCTGCTGTTCCATGCTGTCTCGCTCGCGGACGGTAACTGCCTGATCCTGCAAGGAGTCAAAGTCAACAGTGATGCAAAAAGGTGTTCCAATTTCGTCTTGTCTGCGGTAGCGGCGCCCGATTGCACCGGAGTCGTCGAAGTCAATGTTCCAGCTCTCACGCAGATCGTTGGCAAGTTTCCTTGCAACCGGTGAAAGATCTTCATTGCGAGAAAGTGGAAGCACGGCAGCTTTTACTGGTGCCAATCTGTAGTCCAAGCGCAGCACGGTTCTTACATCCACGCCACCTTTAGTGTTTGGCGCTTCGTCTTCGGCGTAGGCGTCGACCAAGAAAGCCATCAGGGACCGCGTTAGACCAGCCGCTGGCTCAATAACATAGGGGGTCCAGCGCTCATTGATGCTCTGATCGAAGTAGCTAAGGTCAACACCTGATTCTCTTGCATGAGTTGCTAGGTCAAAGTCAGTTCGGTTAGCAACTCCCTCGAGTTCACCAAATTCGCTTCCAGGAAAACCAAAGCGGTATTCGATGTCTACCGTGCGCTTGGAATAGTGCGAAAGCTTTTCCTTCGGGTGTTCGAACAACCTAAGGTTTTCAGGATTGATTCCAAGATTTACGTACCAGTTGAAACGCTCTTGAATCCAGTACTCGTGCCAAGTCTCATCTGTTCCTGGTTGGACAAAGAACTCCATTTCCATTTGCTCAAATTCGCGAGTTCTAAAGATAAAGTTTCCAGGAGTGATCTCGTTGCGGAAGCTCTTTCCGATCTGACCAATTCCAAATGGCGGCTTCATGCGAGCCGCTCCTAGGACGTTGGCAAAGTTTACGAAGATTCCTTGAGCGGTTTCTGGCCTTAGGTAGTGCATTCC
>JAIOXP010000021.1:0-18349 GCA_021741705.1 Rhodoluna sp.
ATCTTGCAGGGCTGGGTGCCGCCATACGATGCCACCGTGGTCAAGAAGATTCTTGCAAACAAGATGCCGATACTTGGCAAAACCAACCTGGATGAATTCGCCATGGGTTCGTCAACTGAAAATTCCGCTTACGGACCTTCTCTAAACCCTTGGGATCTAACCAGAACCCCAGGTGGTTCTGGTGGTGGATCATCTTCAGCTGTTGCTTCAATGCAAGCTCCGCTTGCAATCGGTTCTGATACCGGTGGCTCAATTAGATTCCCCGCTGCCGTTACCGGAACTGTCGGCGTTAAGCCAACCTACGGAGCTGTTTCAAGATATGGATTAATCGCCCTTGGCTCTTCGCTAGATCAGGTTGGACCAGTAACTAGAAATGTTATGGATGCAGCGATGCTGCAAGATGCGATTGCCGGTCACGACCCGATGGACGCTACCTCGCTGCCTGAGAGCCTGGGTTCCATGACCGAAGCGGCCAAGAACGATTCAGTTAAGGGCCTAAGAATCGGAATCATCAAGGAACTCACCGGTGAGGGTTTCCAAAAAGGAGTCTCTGAAACATTCAATGAGGCGCTAGATCTGCTGGTTGCAGCCGGAGCCGAAATAGTAGAGGTCAGCTGCCCAAGTTTTCAATATGCAATCGCTGCTTACTACCTGATTCAACCAGCAGAGGCTTCTTCAAACCTGGCTCGCTTTGACTCGGTTCGATTTGGACTTCGGGTTGTGCCAGAAGGTGCCGTAACGGTTGAAAAGGTAATGTCTGCTACCCGTGAAGCCGGTTTTGGTCCAGAGGTAAAACGCAGAATCATCTTGGGCACCTATGCACTTTCTTCTGGTTACTACGACGCTTACTACGGCAGTGCACAGAAGGTCAGAACATTGATTCAGGCAGATCTGGCTAAGGCATTTGAAAAAGCCGATGTGCTAGTTTCCCCAACCGCTCCAACCACAGCTTTCAAGCTAGGAGAAAAGCAAGAAGACCCACTTGCGATGTATCTAAACGACATCGCAACCATTCCTGCCAACCTGGCAGGAATTCCTGGCATGAGCCTTCCGGTTGGTCTTGCCAAAGAAGATAACTTGCCAGTCGGAGCACAATTTTTAGCACCAGCTCGTGAAGACGCAAGACTCTACAAAGTTGGAGCTGTTCTAGAGAAACTACTTGAAGCCAAATGGTCCAAAAAGATGATGGACTTCGCTCCAGAGCTGAAGGTGAACTAATGGCCAAAGATCAGCTAATGGATTACCAGAAGGCACTTGAGTCCTACGAGGTTGTAATCGGACTTGAAGTTCACGTCGAGCTAAACACCAACACCAAGATGTTTTGTGGTTGTGCAAACGTTTTTGGCGATGAGCCAAACACCAATGTTTGCCCAAATTGTCTTGGTTTCCCAGGAGCAATGCCAGCCGTAAACGGTAAGGCCATTGAAAACTCAATCAAGATTGGTTTGGCTCTGGATTGCCAGATCGCAGCAACCGGAAGATTTGCCAGGAAGAATTACTTCTACCCAGACCTAGCCAAGAACTTCCAGACTTCGCAGTATGACGAGCCAATTGCCTTCGAGGGCAAGATTGACATCGAAGTTCCCTCTGGCAAAGTCTTCACCGTTGAAATTGAGCGTGCTCACATGGAAGAAGACGCCGGAAAGCTAACCCACGTTGGAGGTAGCACCGGAAGAATCCAAGGGGCTGAGTACTCGCTGGTTGATTTCAACAGGGCTGGTGTTCCACTAGTTGAAATCGTGACCAAGCCTATTTACGGCGCAGGTGATGAAGCACCTGAACTGGCAGCAGCGTATGTTCGTTCGATTCGTGAGATTGTAAAAAACCTTGGGGTATCTGATGCTCGCATGGAAAGAGGAAACGTTCGCTGTGACGCAAACGTATCTATTCGCCCAAAAGGCGAAGCAAAGCTTGGCACTAGAACCGAAACCAAGAACGTTAACTCTCTTCGAAGCATCGAACGAGCAGTGAAGTATGAAATCCAAAGGCAAGCTCACCTGCTTTCACAAGGCGTTGCCATCATTCAAGAAACCCGACACTGGCACGAAGACCGCGGAGCAACTTCTTCCGGTCGACCAAAATCAGATGCCGATGACTACCGCTATTTCCCAGAGCCGGATCTTGTTCCGATTCAGCCTTCGAAAGAATGGATCGAACAGATTCGAGCCACCTTGCCTGAAAAGCCAGCGGTTCGTCGCAAGCGACTTATGGAACTTTGGGGCTTTAGCGAACTAGAGTTCCGCGATGTTGTGAACTCAGACTTGCTTGATGAGATAGACGAGACAGTCAAGGCTGGAGCTAAACCACAAGCAGCCAGGAAGTGGTGGACTGGTGAGCTTGCAAGAATTGCTAACAGCGAAAACGAGGACATCAATGAGCTTGCCATCACTCCATTGCAGGTAGCTCAAATCGCAGAGCTAGTTGAATCAGGAAAACTTACTGACCGGTTAGCTCGAGAAGTTCTAACCGGAGTATTGGCAGGGGAGGGAGACCCGGCAGCGATTATTGCGGCAAGAGGTCTTGAGGTCGTCTCCGATGACGGAGCACTCCTTGCGGCCATAGATAAGGTTCTTGCTGAGCAGCCAGATGTTCTAGAAAAGATTCGTGAAGGAAAGCTTCAGGCGGCAGGGGCCGTCATTGGTGCCGTTATGAAGGCCATGTCTGGCTCTGCAGACGCTGCGAGGGTTAGAGAACTTGTAATTCAAAGGGCTACTGAGGGCTAAGACTGTCTTTTTGGGGCGGTGTATAACCCTGTGGATAAGTTCAAGCTTTCCCTGAAGGTTAGGGGCTATTTGCTGGGGAGAACTTCCGGCCTAGCTCCCATAATCCCCACAGCCTTGGATCCAGCCTCAGCACCGGCCCGAAGGGCACTGGCTACCGCTCCCGAAGAGAGCTGCTGAAAACCCACCTCTTGGACCAGGTGAGCTAAGAACCCACCGCAAAACGCATCTCCTGCTCCCGTTGGATCCCTAAGTTTTGAACCAATGGAGGCAACTTCAATCAATTCGCCATCGCTTGTGTAGGCCTTAGCTCCAAGGTGACCAGAGGTCACAACGTTGAGCCTTACTTTGCCCGAAAGCTCTAGAAGATCTTGTTCTTCTTGGTTTGGAAAGGCAATGTCAGCCAGGCTAATCAGTTCACGAAAACTATCCACACCGTGATCGTTTATGAATCCGTAAGAGCCAGGGTCAATTGCTAAAAGTGCGCCAGCTGCTTTCACTTTGCTGGCAAACGTAGAAACTTCTTCAAAAGATCTTCCTAGCAAGCTGTATCCAGAAATGTAGACAACACCAAAACCGGTTGGATCAATCTTTGCTAGATCCAAATCCTGATTGGCACCGCGATCAGTCAACATCGATCTACTTTGCCCATCAACTAAAACCACTAGCGAGCCGGTTGGCTTGCTGCTGGATTGCAAACTTCCATTTATACCCTGCGCTGTTAGCTCCTGCTCGAGCTTGATAACATCAGTGCTACCAACGCAGCCAACAAAACTTACGGCGGCGGCGTTGTGTGAAACCCAAGCTGCAACGTTCGCAGCTTGGCCGCCCATGGACTTTTGAATTTGAGCTTTGGTATCTGTGTTTGGTCTAATTTTTTCTTCGGGGATGACAATTAGGTCTTCGATTACGTCTCCGATAACCAAGATCTTGTTCACGAAATTGCCGCCCAAGCTTTCGCAATCTCGCCTGCAACTCGCACGTTGTTTCTTGCTAGATCAAGATTCACTTCCAGGGACTTACCGCCAGATTCTTCAACAATGAAGCCAAGCAAGAATGGTGTTACCGCTTTGCCGGTTACCCCAGCCTTCTTGGCAGCTTCAAATGCAATTGCTAGCACTCGGTCATGTTCTGTTGGATCCCACTGTTGCTGAATGGGAATCGGATTGGCAACAACTATTCCCTGACCATGACCTAGTTCGTCCTGAGCCTTCATGGCGGCGGCGATTTCTGCTGCTGAGTCCAGCTGCCAATCCAGGGTGTAACCAGAGTCGGTTAGCCAAAAAGCGGGGAACTTGTTTGTCTTATAGCCAATAACTGGCACCGACAAAGTCTCTAGACGCTCGAGAGTCGCTGGGATATCCAACACGGACTTGACCCCTGCGGAAACAACAGTAATAGGGGTAACCGAGAGGGTTGAAAGATCCGCCGACTCATCGAAGGTTTCAATTGCCCCGCGGTGCACTCCACCCAAGCCCCCAGTTGCGAAGACTCTTATTCCGGCCAGAGAAGCTAAGTGTGCGGTAGCGGCAACGGTCGTTGCGCCAGAAGCTTTTTTGGCCGCAAGGATTGGAATATCTCTCACGCTGGCTTTAGCTAAATCCTCGTTGGCGATCCGGTCTACGCCTCTGGCATCAAGTCCTATTTGAGGGATGCCATCGAGGATTGCAATGGTTGCTGGAACCACACCAGAAGAACGCAGAATTTCTTCAAATTCTTTTGCCGCTGCTAGGTTTCTAGGTCTTGGCAGACCGTGCGAAATTATTGTCGACTCAAGTGCCACAACCGGCTTACCTGCTGCCAGTGCTTCGGAAACTTCTGGTGAGAGGGCGAATGAAGTCATGAGATAAAGCTAGCTCTCTTTGTTTGATGAAAATCATCGATTGGGGTGAGTAACGGGACTTGAACCCGCGACATCCTGGACCACAACCAGGCGCTCTACCAGCTGAGCTATACCCACCATGTCTTTGAGCTAGGCCCAAAGCTTCTATATTCTATTGCGTTTAGAGCTGGTCGGCTATTTGCTTCGCCGCTTCAGATTCCGGCCCGGGCTGGGATACAAATACTGTCTGTCGATAGTAGCGAAGCTCAGCTATTGACTCTCTGATATCAGCCAGGGCTCTATGGCCTCCTGATTTTTTGGGTAGCTGGAAATAGACCTTTGGGAACCAGCGCTTGGTTAGTTCCTTCACAGAAGACACGTCGATGTTTCGATAGTGCAGGTGGGCATCAAGTTTTGGCATGTATCGATTCAGAAACATCCGGTCGGTGCCGATTGAGTTTCCAGCTAGCGGAGCAGTTCTAACCTCCGGCGCGAAACCTTTGACGTAATCCAGAATCTTTTGTTCTGCCTCAGCAATTTCTAGACCGTCGGCAAGAAGAGGGAGCAATCCAGACTCCTTATGCATTTGGGTTACATAATCTCCCATTTGCGCAAGTGACTCTGGCCTTGGCTTGATTACAACGTTTAGCCCAGCCTCGTCGAGAATGTTGAGGTCGGAATCGGTGATCAAAACAGCAATCTCCACCAGCGAGTCTTTTTCAACATCGAGACCTGTCATCTCGCAGTCGATCCAGACTAAATTCTCCAAGGACTTCATAACCTAGAAAGCTTAGCGTTTGAGCGCTAGGCGCTTTCTTGCTTTAGCCTTTGGCTTGCGCTTTCCTTTAGCTTTAGCTTTGAGCAACTTACGCTCAGCTCTTCCTTCGATGAGCCAGTAAAGCACTGGAACAATAACCAAGGTCAATACTGTCGAGGAAACCAAGCCACCGATGACAACGATTGCCAACGGCTGGCTAATGAACCCTCCACCGGTGATGCCAAGAGCTAGCGGAGAAAGGGCAAAGATTGTTGCCAATGCTGTCATCACAATAGGACGAAGACGCTGCCTCGAGCCATCCATGATTGACTGCTGAATCGACTTGCCTTGCTTTCGGTATTGGTTAATTAGGTCAATTAGCACGATGGCGTTTGTGACCACCACACCAACCAGAAGCAGCATTCCAATAAGAGCTGGAACACCCAACGGAGTGTCTGTGATCAGTAGTAGCCCCAGCGCACCGGTAGCGGCAAATGGAATTGATATCAACAAGATCAACGGCTGCACCAGGCTACTGAAGGTGGCAACCATAACTAGGTAAACAATTGCTACCGCGGCTAGCAAAGCTAGCCCTAGCTGACCAAAGGACTCAGCCTGATCGGCAGAGACACCACCGATGTTGGCAGTTGCTCTAATTGGCAGCTCGACAACGTCCAGTGCCTCAGTCACCGCTCTGGTAACAGCTCCCAGGTCATCTGAGTCAGGTGTTAGAGAAACGGTAGCTACTCGATCACCCTTCTCGCTGGTGATAGCTACCGGAGCCTGAACCTCCTGGATTTCAGCGATGCTGTCAAGGGAGATTACTCCTGACCTTGTTGGGATTCGAATATCGCGAATTTCTTCCAAGGTAGCTGGAGTGTTCTCTTGAACGATAAATATAGGAGTCGCCTCGTTATCGATGTTTACATCGCCAATTGAGCCTGGTCTCAGAGTGGCCGCAACAATACCCGAAACCTGAATCTCGGTTAATCCAGCTCTCGCAGCTGCCACCCGGTCAACAGTTATCTTCAGGGTTCGCTGTTGCTCCGAAAGTGAAGAGGTGATATCGGAGATACCATCAACTTCGAGCATCCCTAAACGAACCTTCTCAACAGCTGCAAACAATGCCTCATCGCTTGTAGCTGCAAGCTTGATGTCGATTGTGCTGGAGCCACCAAAGCCACCGCCACCGCCTTGAGGAAGGGTTGTTTCACCAATGTCATCACGAGAATCAAACTCGGCCTGGACAGCAGCTTGGATCGCAACGTTGTCGGCGTCCTTGCTAACGGAAACTTGAATAGTTGTCGCGTTAGTGTTGCCACCAAAGTTCACGCGGCCATCGGCTCTTCCGCCAAAGGTTGCAAGAACCGTTTCAACGCCTTCTTGTTCGAGAATTAGATCCTCAACAATCTTGGACGCTTCGTCGCGCTGCTCAAAGGTGCTACCAGCAGGGAGCTCTTGGCGCACCACAAACGTGTCTCCACCAAAGTCGCCGATAAAGTCGGTTTTTAGCTGCGGAACAAGTGAGAAGGTGAACATCAAAATAGCTCCCGCTGCAACAAGAGTCAGTCCTGGCTTCGCTTGGGTTTTTGTTAGAACAGGAATGTAACCGCGCTGTAACCAGCTGCGCTTTTCCTTTTCTTCCTCAACCTTGCGAGCTTTCTCCATGCGAGCAGCCGCAGTCTTGGCAGATTCTTTCGCGCTCTGCTCTTCGCTAACTGGAGCTTTTAGGAACCAGTAGGCAAGAACTGGAACGATGGTTAGAGACACCACTAGTGAAGCAAGCAGGGCGATGGTGAAGCTGAAGCTAAAGGGTCTAAAGAGCTCTCCAACAATTCCTCCAACCAGCGCAACCGGCAGGAATACCGCAACGGTGGTGATTGTGGCTGAGGTAATTGCTCCAGCCACCTCTTTTACGGCATCAATAATGGCGCGCTTTTTCGGCTCGCCATAGGAAAGGTGCCGGTTGATGTTTTCAATAACCACAATCGAGTCGTCCACGACTCGACCAACTGCAATAGTTAGCGCGCTCAGGGTAAATAGGTTCAGGCTGTAGCCAGAGACCCAGAGACCGATAAAGGTAACCAGCAAGGATGTTGGAATCGAAATGGCTGTTACCAAGGTCGATCGAATGGAAGCCAAGAAGATCAAGATGATCAAAATTGCGAAGGTAAGTCCAAGGGAGCCTTCGATGCTTAGGTTCTCCAGCTGTTTTTCAACGAATGGTCCCTGATCAAAAACAGTGGTGATTTCAACATCGCCACCTAGTTTTTCGACCAGCTCGTCGATCTTGGATTCAACATCGTTTGAAATTGCAACAGTGTTTCCTTCTTGAGTCTTGGTGACCTGGATTCCAAGGGAATCAAGTCCATTGGTTCTAGATATGGAAGTAACCGGCTCGTAGTCGTAAGTTACTTCGGCAACTTCGCCGATGGTCAGAATTCTTGGTGTGGTGGTAGCTCCAGTTAGGCCACCAGGTAGTTGTGCAAATGAGGTAGCCGATGCAACCAAAGGAAGATTCTCAAAATCTTCAACAGAGTTGACGTTGGTTCCAATTTCGATCTGGAGCTCACCTTCGGTATCGGTAATCGAACCGGCTGGAAGGATAAAGCCATTAGCCCTGAGAGCATCGGTAATTGAAGTCTGAGATAAACCATTTGCGGCCAGCACACCGGGTTTAAGATCGAGAGTGATCTGCTTCTTTTTTCCTCCAGCTACGGTGATTTCTTGAATTCCAGGAACTTGAGACAAAATCGGAACAGCGATGTCTTCCAATATTTCAGAGAGAGCCTCGTTGTCACCGGTTGTCGAGGCAACTGACAAGACAATGATCGGCACGCTATCAAAAGATCCGGAGATAACCCTTGGCTCTACATCGGCAGGAAGTGAATCTTGAACATTATCCACCACGCGGTTTAGTTCTTCTTCAACCTGAGCGGTTGAAACTCCAAAATCAAACTCCACGCGAACAACCGAGACGTTGGCTCGAGACGTCGATGTGACATTCACCAGGTTCTTTAGAATCCTGGCCTCGTCTTCGATGATGGAAGAAACTTGGGCATCGACTACCTCAGGAGAGGCACCAGGATAAGTAGTAACGATAGAAGCCTGTGGCACCTCGAAAGAGGGAAGTAGTTCTTGCTTTAGCGAACCGAGGGAGATTAGGCCAGCCACTGTGAGGATTATGGTCAAAAGCCCCACAACTGAGCGATTGGCGAGTGAAACAGTCGAGAGTCTAAACAAGGATGTCCCCTAAATAAGTGGTGGGTTTTTGTACCTACTAAGCAAACCACCTATCGGCCCAGCTAGCAAAAGCATTACCGAAGCTCTCAGGCACTTCCCAGTAACTACCTTGCTTTTGTGGCTCGGGCGTAGGCTGAAGGGATGAAAAAAGCCCTGAAGATCCTTTCTAGAGTGTTACTTGGGCTACTTGCCGCAGCGTTAATTGTGCCCTTCTTGATTCCGGTTGAAACCAGTGGGACCAAGACCTATCAGGAAGCGGCTGGGTCGGGGGCTAGCTTTGCTAAAGCTTTAGGGATTGATGTTTACACTGACGTAACCGAGTTTGATTGCCAGCAAGATAGTGATTGCGATAATCCACCGGTATTTATCTTGCTGCACGGCTTTGGGGCAAACACCTTTTCTTATCGCTTTGTGACCGAGCCACTAAGTGCTTACGGAGACGTCATTGCTTATGACCGCCCAGGCTTTGGCTTCACGCAAAGACCATCCAGCTGGGAAGGTGAGAACCCATACGGCTCTGTTGGCAACGACTTGATTCTTGATGAGCTAATCGCAGAGTATGCAAGCAATAGAGAAGTGTTCCTTGTTGGTCACTCTGCTGGCGGAACCCAAGCAGCGCAGTATGTGGTGGATAACCCAGGTGCAGTTACTGGTCTTATCTTGATTTCGCCTGCGATACTCACAACCGGCGGATCTCCTTCTGGGTTTAACTGGATCTTCAGCATCCCGCAATTAGATCACCTAGGTCCACTCCTTGTTTCCTCGATAGCATCCAGTGGCATGGATTTACTAGATAGGTCCTGGTTCGACAAGTCGAAGATCACCGATGTAATCAAAGCAGGTTATCGAGCCCCGCTAGAAATCATCGGCTGGGAAGAAGGCTTCTGGGAATTCAACCGAGCCCCGCGAACCTTTGATGTAAAAGACCGGTTATCCGAAATCAAGATCCCAACACTTCTTATTACAGGAGATACCGATGTTGTGGTGGCAACCGCAGACACCGAGGCGCTCGCAACAATGATCGAGGGCTCAAGCCTGGTTGTTATTCCCAAATCAGGTCACTTGGCTCAAGAGGAGACCCCAGTCGAGACGATGCAGGCAATCGATGACTACTGGGTCAGCCTTTCTAAGTAGTTTGGGAACAAATTTGTCAGTTGTGGGTTTACTTCTAAGCAGTAGAAGAGAAAAAGGAAACTAAAGAGTGGATATCAAGTTCGGGTTAGACACCTTTGGGGACATGACCCTAAAGGACGATGGCACGCCTGAAACTGCTGGCCAAGTGATTCGAAACGTTGTCGAGGAGGCAGTTCTAGCCGAGCAGGTTGGCTTAGATAATTTCAATATCGGCGAGCACCACCGCGATGACTTTGCAGTTACTGCACCAGACACTGTTCTGGCCGGAATTGCAACCAAAACCAGCACAATCACCTTAGGTTCTGGTGTGACCGTTTTGTCCTCTGAGGACCCAATTCGGGTTTACCAAAGATTTGCAACCTTGGATGGACTATCCAATGGCCGTGCCGAGATAACCGCTGGTCGAGGATCCTTCACTGAATCTTTCCCACTGTTTGGATATGAACTTTCAGACTACGCAGAATTGTTCGAGCAGAAACTAGAAATGCTAGTTGAGCTACTCAAAGAAGGACCAGTTAACTGGTCAGGATCGATCAGGCCTCCGCTAGTCAACCAAGAGGTTTATCCAAAAACAGAGCGCGGCCAGATTCCTCTTCGAGTGGGCGTAGGCGGTTCTCCCGAAAGCGTAGTTCGCGCAGCAAGGTTGAATGCCAACTTGGCATTAGCAATCATTGGGGGAGACCCTGCACGGTTCTATCCGTATGCGAAGTTGTATCACGAGCAGATGGAACATTTCGGAAACGAAGTTAGACAGATATCTATTCACTCTCCTGGTCACGTTGCAAAAACCGACGAGCAGGCTATTGAAGAACTCTGGCCAAGTTACCAGTCAAGTTTTGGTCGAATCGGCAAAGAACGAGGCTGGGGACCGATGACCAAGGATCACTACCTGAATGAGGTCTATAACGGCAGCTTGTATGTGGGATCTGCTGAGACAGTTGCCAAAAAAATTGCCTACGCGCTTCAGTCAGTTGGGGCTAACCGTTTCGACCTGAAGTACTCAACTGGACCTATGCCTCATTCCAAGTTGATGAGCTCAATTGAACTACTGGGAACCGAAGTTGTACCTATGGTCAAGCAAATCCTTGCTGAGTCTCTAGCAAGCAAATAGGTTTAGCTTGTCGCTAGCCAGTAAATCAAGGCTCCTGAGCTAGCCTGAGAAACAACTAGTTCGCTATCAAGTGAGGGTCAGCATGAATTACAAGGCAATATTCGCAGAGTTTTTAGGAACCGGACTTCTGGTTGCAGCGGTCATTGGCTCTGGAATTATGGCTAGCAACTTATCGGGTGATCTATTGGTAGCCCTGATTGCAAACGGTATCTCGACTGTTTTGGTTCTTGGAATTTTGATTCTTACCCTTGGCCCAGTTAGCGGAGGTCACTTCAACCCAGTTGTTTCAATAGCGTTGGCTATCGACCAGCGATTCAAGGCCGTGCGCGTTGCTCCTTACATAGCTGCCCAGTTTGCTGGAGCGTTTGCTGGAGCGGTGCTTGCCAACGTTATGTTTGGCTCAGCTGCCATTCAGGTTTCAAGCAAAGGAATGGTTAGCGAAGGCGCTGCTATCGGCGAAGTCGTTGCCACCGCAGGACTAGTGTTTATCATTCTGAATTTGATTAAATCCAAGAGAGCCGAGTTGATTCCAGTTGCTGTTCCGGCCTGGATTGGCACAGCTTATTTCTTTACTTCTTCTACTTCATTCGCAAACCCGGCAGCCACAGTGGGACGAATCTTTAGCGATAGTTTTGCTGGCATTGGACCGCAGTCGGTTCCAAGTTTTGTAATCGCACAGCTACTTGGTGCAGCGCTGGGAATAGTTCTAGCAAAGGTATTTGCTAAGTCCAAAAAATAGGTTTAGGCGAAAGCTTCCGGCGGTGGGCAAGAGCACACCAGGTTACGATCTCCATAAACTGAATCAACACGTCTAACCTTCGGCCAGTACTTCCAAAGGTGCTGCGACTTCACCGGGTACACCGCTAACTCCCTCGAGTATGGGTGGTTCCACTGTTCGGTCAAAATCTTTGCGGTATGTGGCGCTTGGCGAAGTGGGTTGTCTTCAGCGCTCCAGGTGCCAGCGCCAAGCTGGTTGATCTCATTTTTGATTGCAATCATTGCCTGTATAAAACGATCTATCTCTGGCTTGGGCTCTGACTCGGTTGGCTCGATCATGAGCGTTCCAGAAACTGGGAAGCTCATGGTTGGAGCGTGGAAACCGTAGTCAATCAATCTCTTCGCTACGTCGTCAACGCTCACACCGGTATCTTTTGTGATTCCGCGAATGTCGATGATGCACTCGTGAGCAATCAAACCAGCGTTACCGGTGTAAAGGAGCGGGAAGTGGTCCTTTAGTTTTAGTGCTACGTAGTTGGCTGACAAAACCGCAACCGATGTTGCATCGCGCAAGCTCTGGTTTCCCATCATGCGAATGTATGCCCATGAAATCGGAAGGATCGAGGCCGAACCAAACGGTGCACCTGAGATAGGGCCAAAGTTAGGAAGTTCTATCTGAGCCAATGAGTGACCTGGCAAAAATGGTGCTAGGTGAGCCCTGGCGGCTACTGGACCAACTCCAGGACCTCCACCACCGTGAGGGATGCAGAACGTTTTGTGAAGGTTCAGGTGCGATACGTCGCCACCCAAAAGACCAAACTTGGCATAGCCAACCACAGCGTTGGTGTTAGCGCCATCGATGTAAACCTGGCCACCTGCAGCATGAACCATGTCACAAATGTCAGCAATGGCTTCTTCGTAAACACCATGTGTGGATGGGTAGGTAACCATAAGAGCCGAAAGCTTGTCGCCTGCATCGGCAATCTTTTGCTTGATGTCAGCAAGGTCTACGTTGCCCAACTCGTCGCAAGCAACAACTACTACCTTCATACCTGCCAAGATTGCAGATGCTGCGTTGGTTCCGTGTGCAGAGGATGGAATCAAACAAACTTCGCGCTGGCTGTCGCCGCGGGATAGGTGATATCCGCGGATGGCCATAAGACCAGCTAATTCTCCCTGGCTTCCGGCGTTTGGCTGCAATGAAACTGCGTCGTAGCCAGTCACATCGCAGAGCCAACCGGTCAGCTCTTCGATTAGGTTCAGATACCCTGCGACATCTTCTTTAGGAGCAAATGGGTGCATGTTGCCAAACTCTGGCCAGGTGACAGCTTCCATCTCGGTGGTTGAATTCAGTTTCATAGTGCAAGAGCCAAGTGGAATCATTCCGCGATCTAGCGCATAGTCGTAGTCAGCAAGGCGCTTGAGGTACCGAAGCATTGCGGTCTCAGAATGGTGAGAGTTGAAAACCTGATGGGTTAGGTACTCATCCTTGCGTGCAAGAGATCCAAGCTTGCTAGCAGCAGATGCGCTAAATCCATAGTCAACCTTGCCCGCACCGAGAGCTGCTGCAATCTTGTTGAGCATTTCACCATCGATGGTTTCATCGATAGAAACTCCGACAGTTTTCTCATCAAGTACCAACATCGTGATGTCTTGTTTTCTAGCGGCTTCATAAACTGTTTTAGAACTTGGAACAGTAACCTGGAAGGTATCGAAGAACTCGTTCGGGGAAACGCCTAGCCCAGCTTTTTTGAGCGCTTCGGCAAGTGCAAGAGTCTTGTGGTGAACATCAAGTGCAATTGAGCGAAGTCCCTTTGGACCGTGATACACCGCATACATACCAGCCATTACGGCAAGCAAAACCTGCGCGGTACAGATGTTGGAAGTTGCACGCTCGCGTCTGATGTGCTGCTCGCGGGTTTGCAGAGTTAGTCGGTAGGCAGGTGCTCCATCGGCATCAACTGATACTCCTACCAGTCTTCCTGGCATTGAGCGCTCAAGATCATCACGAACAGCAAGGTAACCTGCGTGAGGACCACCAAAGCCCATTGGAACTCCAAAGCGCTGAGTGGTTCCAACAGAGATGTCGGCTCCGGCACTTCCTGGAGATTCAATCAGGCAAAGAGCAAGTAGGTCTGCAACTGCCACCGAAAGCGCAGAGACTTTTTTGGCTGCAGCAAAAATTGGCTTTAGGTCGGTTAGGTTTCCAGAAGAGCCTGGGTACTGAACCAAGACACCAAAGTATTCGCCAGTTAGACCAGCTGCACCCTTGGCTGCGTCAAAGTATGCAATTTCAATTCCAACCGGGGTGGCCCTGTGCTCCAAAAGAGCTTTGGTTTGTGGGAAGCAGTCGTTATCGACGTAGAAGACTTTGCTTTCACTTGTTGATCCTCGTCTAGCAAGCAGCATGGCCTCGGCAGCAGCAGTAGATTCATCCAACATGGATGCGTTAGCCGTCTTCATTCCAGTTAGGTCATTGACCATGGTCTGGAAGTTGATGATGGCTTCTAGGCGCCCCTGGGAAATTTCTGGCTGGTAAGGCGTGTAAGCGGTATACCAGGAAGGGTTTTCCAAAACATTGCGCTTGATTACTGAAGGGGTCAAGGTTCCGTAGTAACCCTGACCAATCAAGCTTGTAGTGACCTTGTTGTTGTTTGCGTGAGCACGAAGGGCTTTTAGGGTGTCAGCTTCGGTGAGCGGATCAGGAAGTTTTCCATCACCCTTGAACTGAATTGCCTTTGGCAAGGCGGTTGCCATGAGCTCGTCTAGGGATGAATACCCCAACTCCTTGAGCATTTCAGATTGTTCTTGAGGGGTAGGACCGATGTGGCGGTACTTGAAATCTTTGTGCTCAGGAAGCATTTGTAAGCAGTTACCCCTCGTTGGTTAGTTGAGCGTATTCTTCATGGGTTAGCAAAGCGGGTAATTCTGTGAATTTGATCTTGATCAACCATCCGGCACCCATAGGGTCCTGGTTTACTAGTTCTGGTGTTGCGGTGACGCTGTCATTTACTGCCACTATTTCACCATCTACTGGGGCGTAAAGCTCTCCGACACTCTTGGTGGATTCAATTTCGCCACAAATTTTCATGTAAGTAGTTGAGCTTCCAAGCTTTGGTAGGTCAACAAACACGATGTCACCTAGCTTCTCGGCTGCGTAGTCGGTGATTCCAACGGTGGCAACATCGCCATCGATTGAAAGCCACTCGTGCTCTTTGGTGTAGTGAAGACTTTCACGATTAGTCATCAGCCATATTCCTTTGCTTGGTTAGTTGTTTGGTCTCTTGTAAAAAGGGAGTTTTACTACTTTATAAGGTGCCTTGGTGCCTCTAATGTCAACGCTAACTGAGGTCCCAACTTCAGCAAAATCGGCCCCAACCATCGCCATGGCTACTGGATAACCAAGGGTTGGAGACAGTGCTCCAGATGTGATTACTCCCATCGATGCGTCTGAACTTTCTGGGAAAACTTCGTAATCGGCTCTCGCTGCTCGCTTACCTTCTCCGGCAAGGCCAACTAGCACTTGGCTTGGAGACGTCGCTGCCAGCTTGATAAGTGCTGCTTTCCCAACGAAGTCCCCAGGCTTGTGTAGGCGAACTACTTTGCCAAAGCCGGATTGGTAGGGGTTCACGCTCTCATTCATCTCATGACCATACAAAGGCATGCCAGCTTCCAGCCGCAAAGTGTCGCGGCAGGCAAGCCCTGTTGGCATGAGATCAAACCTGGAACCAGCAGCCATCAGAGCATCAAAGACTTGCTCTGCAGAGGCTACTGGGATGTAAATCTCGAAACCATCTTCGCCGGTGTATCCGGTTCTAGCAAGCAAGCAGTCAACGTTTGCAATCTTGGCTTCCGAGATCGCGTAGTACTTCAAATCTGAAAGCGGGGCAGGAGTAATTGCTCCAAGGATCTCAACAGAATTGGGTCCTTGGATGGCAAGTAACACCCAAGCGTCGGATTCGTCTCTTACCTCAGCATCGAATCCTGCTACTCGCTGTTGAAAAGCTCGGAACACTACATCTTTATTAGATGCATTTGCTACCACCAGGTAGCTAGTTTCTTTTAGGCGATAAACAATCAAGTCATCGATTATCCCGCCCGCTTCATTGCAGATTAGCGAGTACTTTGCTCGACCCACTGCAATCTCCGAAGCTGCTCCAACGAGGGCGTAGTCGAGAAAGCTAGCTGCGTCTTTTCCTTCGATGAAGATCTCACCCATATGTGAGATATCGAATAGCCCAGCTTTGGTTCTTACCGCTTCGTGCTCGGCTAGATCAGAGCTATATCTAACTGGCATTTCCCAGCCACCAAAGTCGGTGAAGCTAGCGCCAAGATTGGCGTGTTTTTGCCTAAGTGGGATGGATTTCATGACACTAATCTAAAGCATTGCTAGGGCCTTCTTTACCCGCGAAAAAGCCCTGCCCTAGTGGGCTAGCGTTGATAACAGATCGGCCCAAGAAATAGGAGTTTCAAATGTCACAATGGAGTAATCACCCGGCAACCGCCAAGTATGGAAAGAGCCAACTAAGTTTTGGGCAGCGATCAGCTGACGTTCTTAGAAACGCCATGGGCTCTTGGCCCTTCGTGTTTGGAGCCCTTGGCTTTCTAGCGCTCTGGATGTATTTCAATAACGATGGTTCTTTTGATCCATTCCCTTTTATCTTGCTAAATCTCATCCTTTCCTGCATTGCGGCTTTGCAGGGGGCAATATTGCTTATCGCCGCCAAACGAGAAGACCAGATCAATTCGGATCTTGCCATACACACCTATCAAATAGACCAGGAAAACCTTGAGCTAACAAGGCAGGTTCATGAGCTGAGCAAGCGAATCGAGAAGCTGACCCTAGAGGTTCACGAAGCTGTAAAAGCCAAGCAATAACCAGGCACGACCCGCCCCAACAAATGTCAGAGGCTCCAGCTAGCTTGTCTGATAAGAATTAACTATTGCTTTTGGGGGAGCACACATGGGGCTATTTACTTGGCTAAAGAAAATACTTACGTTCGATCCATCGGTCTACAAACCGCCGATTGATTCCAATAACGCGTCTGGACCTTCGATGACCGAAGGTGACTTTCGGTCTGGGCCGGAAGGGTATTCACCTAATACTTCTTATCCGGATACTTTTTATGGCTCCGGTGGAGAAGGCGACCAGAACGAAGGCGATTTCAACAGGTAGAAGGCCAGAGTTTATCGCTGCAAGCTTTAGCAAGTTTCCGCAATAGGCTTGAAGGATGAACGGAACTCCTAAATCCATATTCGGAACCTTTGCAATTATTGAAATGATGACCTGGGCTTTGCTTATTGCAGCCATCATCGCCAGAGAGACAATTGGCCTAGCGTCTAACATGTTCTTCATCGCTGGTGCCACTCATGGTTTTGCCTTCATTGGTTACTCCGCTTCCGCATTACTGGTAGCGGTAAATCAGCGCTGGCCTCTTGTTCGTGGGGCAGTTGCCGTGCTGCTCGCAATCGTCCCTTTCGCAACTGTTCCTTTTGAGAAGTATCTCGAGAAGCGCAAGCAACTAGATGGTGAATGGCGCACCGAGAAGTCAAATAACCCTTTGGATAAAACCAAATTTGATCAGCTGTTTAGGTGGTTTATTAACCATCCTGTGATTTTGGTATTGACTCTGTTTGTCTCCGTTATTGCCCTATTTACGTTCTTATTGTGGCTAGGTCCTCCTAGCGAGTGGGGAAACTAGAGCTTCTAGGAGCTTTTTCCTCGACGGCCTGGTCTTTGGGCCAGAAAAGATGCTTTGGCAACCTACACTTAGCTAATGAGCGTAATGACCAGCATTCAAGCGCCGACTCAGTTTGCCGAGATTATGCACCGCGTGCGAAACGCAGGGTTACTTGAGAAAAAGCCGAGTTTTTACATCATTCGCCTAATTGCAATCACGTTCATTTCGGCAGGCCTTTGGGTCCTGGGTGGATATATCTCCACGCTGGTTGATCAAAGCACAATCTTTATTCTTTTGGCTTTCTTAGTTGTGGGCCTACTCGGCATTGTCTCGGCCCAGTACGGCTTTATTGCTCACGAGGCAGCACACAGGCAGATTTTTCGCAGCAATAAAGCCAACGACTGGTTCGGTTTGGTGTTGGCCAATCTTTTTGCGGGTCTAAGTTATGGCTTCTGGCTTCGTAAGCACAACAAGCACCACCAAAAACCAAACCAAATCGGCGAAGACCCAGATATTGCCATTAGGGTTCTAAGTTTCACTCCAGAGTCAAGGGATTCCAAAAAAGGCATAGAGCGCTGGCTCACCGAGCGTCAGGGCTATTTGTTCCCATTGCTACTTCTGTTTACCGGCTTTGACTTATTGGTTGACAGCTTTGCCGGTTTGAAATACAAAGAGCGCAAGATTGGAACCAGGTTCTTGGAATTTGGTTTGATGATGATTCGTCAGATTGCTCCTTATGTGGTTTTCGCTCTTTTGTTTGGCTGGGCCTGGGCCATAGCGCTTTGGTTTTTCATGATGATGATCTTTGGATTCTTTATGGGAGCAGCCTTTGCTCCAAATCACAAGGGAATGCCACTGGTTGAAAAAGACGCCAAGATCGACTTCTTCACAAGACAGGTTCTAACAAGCAGAAACATCCGAGGCAGTTGGCTAACCGACAATCTAATGGGTGGCCTGAACTACCAGGTTGAGCATCACCTGTTTCCTTCGATGGCGAGACCTTATCTAAAGCGAGCACACAAGATTGTTCTGGATTACTGCAAAGAGAACTCCGTGCCACTTGTTGAGATGAACTTACTTTCTAGCTACGTGGCCATTATGAAGTATCTAAACAATGTTGGTCTAAGTAACAACTCAGACCCGTTTGTTTGCCCGATGGTTGCG